>NZ_JBFULT010000506.1:0-5570 GCF_054049755.1 Bradyrhizobium sp. P5_C11_2 | reverse complement strand
GATGCGCCAGACTGTGCCGACGAATTCTGAAGGATCATTCGCGACGCTGCGGAGTGAAACTCCCGCGCGCCGCCTTGGTCCTCCGGCTTCCGGTTCGGCAAGGCGCGAGAGACGGTGTTTCGGCCTTCCCCTCACCCCCGAATCAGGTGGACCGTCGCGTCACCCGGCAGCGCACATCGCGCCCACGGTGAATCGCGCCCGCCGCCGCCAAGAGTTAAGACATGCCCAACAAGATGTTGATCGATGCCACCCACCCGGAAGAGACCCGGGTCGTCGTGGTCCGCGGCAATCGCGTCGAAGAGTTTGATTTCGAGACTGCGCAACGCAAGCAACTGCGCGGGAATATCTACCTCGCCAAGGTCACCCGGGTGGAGCCTTCGCTCCAGGCCGCCTTCGTCGAATACGGCGGCAACCGCCACGGCTTTCTCGCCTTCAGCGAAATCCATCCCGATTACTACCAGATCCCGGTCGCCGACCGGCAGGCGCTGATCGAGGCCGAAGAACAGGCCCATCGCGAAGCTGAGGAAGAGAGCGAGAACCGCTCTCACGGCCGCCGCCGCTCGCGCCACCGCAATGCCCGCCGCCGCGGTCATGGCGAACGCGTCCGCAGCGATATCGTCGAAGGCGCCGATCCCGCCGCCCAGATGGCCAATGGCGAGGCCCGGCCCGAGCACGCCGAGGGCGCACCGCATGAGGGCGAGCATCTGCACGCCGATGCCGAGCATCACGGCGAGCACGAAGCCCATCATCACGACCATGATCACGACGATCACGGGCACGACGAGCATGGGCACGACGATCATCATCACGCCCATGATGACGATCACGATCACGATCATGATCACCATGGCCATGACGGCGGGCACGACCATCACGACCATGATCACGCCGGCGAGACGCCYGCGCCTGTCGCAGCCGTTGGTGCCGAACCCGCGACCGAGGCCGTGACCTGGCCGCAGGAGGCCGCCGCCGCCGAAGCGCACGCTGAAGCTCTCGCCGAAGCCGTGACGGCCGCCGCTGAACCGGCCGATGCCGTCTACGCTGCCGGCGAAAGCTCTGAGGCTCCGCATCACGAATCCGAAGCGAGGGCCGAGGACGAGGACGACGACGAGGATGAAGACGGCGAGGAAGCCGAAGAGGAAGTCGTCGAATCCGTCGGCGGCGACGACGTGATGGAGGAGGTGCCGGAGCGCACCTTCCGTCCGCGCCGCCAGTACAAGATCCAGGAAGTCATCAAGCGCCGCCAAGTGATGCTGGTGCAGGTCGTCAAGGAAGAGCGCGGCAACAAGGGCGCGGCGCTGACGACCTATCTCTCGCTCGCCGGCCGTTACGCCGTGTTGATGCCGAACACCGCGCGCGGCGGCGGCATCAGCCGCAAGATCACCAGCGCGCAGGACCGTTCGCGCCTGAAGGAAGTGGTGCAGGATCTCGACGTGCCCGAGGGCATGGGCATCATCCTGCGCACCGCCGGTGCCGCCCGCACCAAGCCCGAGATCAAGCGCGACTTCGAATATCTGATCCGGATGTGGGAGACGGTGCGCGACCTCACGCTGAAGTCGCAGGCCCCGACCCTGGTCTATGAAGAAGGCTCGCTGATCAAGCGCTCGCTGCGCGACCTCTACAACAAGGAGATCGACGAGATCTCGGTCGCCGGTGAATCCGGCTACCGCGAAGCACGCGATTTCATGAAGATGCTGATGCCCGCCAATGTGAGCGCGGTGAAGCAGTATCGCGACGGCCAGCCGCTGTTCTCGCGGATGGGGGTCGAAAGCCAGYTCGATGCGATGTTCTCGCCGACCGTGCAGTTGCGTTCCGGCGGCTACATCGTGATCAACCAGACCGAGGCGCTGGTCTCGATCGACGTCAACTCCGGCCGCTCGACCCGCGAGCACCACATCGAGGACACCGCGCTCAAGACCAATCTGGAAGCGGCCGAAGAGGTCGCCCGCCAGCTCCGTCTGCGCGACCTCGCCGGCCTGATCGTCATCGACTTCATCGACATGGACGAGAAGCGCAACAACCGCGCGGTCGAGCGAAAGCTGTCCGACTGCCTGAGGCAGGACCGCGCCCGTATCCAGGTCGGCCGCATCTCGCATTTCGGCCTCTTGGAAATGTCGCGCCAGCGCATCCGCGCCAGCGTGCTGGAATCCTCGACCGATCCCTGCCCGCATTGCGGCGGCACCGGCCATGTGCGCTCGGTGTCCTCGGTTGCGCTCCAGCTGCTGCGCGGCCTGGAAGAGATCCTGATGAAGGGCGCGACCCACAACCTCGTGGTCCGCACCCGCACCGACGTCGCGCTCTATGTGCTGAACCACAAGCGCGGTCATCTGCGCGACCTCGAAAACGGCTTCAAGGTCACGTTGGCTGTCATCGCCGACCCCAGCGTCAGCGGACCGCAGGCCTATCTCATCGACCGCGGCGAGCAGGTGCATACGCTCGAGGCCGCCAAGGCGTTGCTCGCGGCGCAGGCCGCGGCAAGCCCGCCACCCGCGGTTGAAGAGGCCTATGACGACGAGGAGTTCGATTCCGAACTCGAATCCGAGATCGAGACCGAGGAGACCGAAGGTCTCGCCGAGGAACAGACCGCTGGCGAAGCAACGCCCGAGCAGGACGGTCAGCGCCGCAAGCGACGTCGGCGTCGGCGCGGCCGCGGCGGCCAGCGCGACGGCGAGTTGCGCGAGGATGGCGCGCCCATGCTTGCGGAGGCGGCCGTGGCGGCCGGCGAAGGCGACGAGGATGCCGAGTCCGAGCAGGACGGCGAGGAAGGCGAGGACCAGGCGGGTCAGGCCCGTGGCGAGCAGCAGGGCGGCGGCGAGCGCCGTCGCCGGCGTGGTCGCAGGGGCGGACGCCGTCGGCGCGGTGGTGGCGAGGAAGGTCTCGCCGGCTCCATCGGCGACGAGCTCGGCGGCAATCCGCCGTCGGAGGCGACCGACGCGGTTGCCGATTTCGAYGGATCGAACGGCGAGACTGCGCCCTCGATCGCGCATTCGGAGCACGTCAACGCTGTTGAGCCGCAGGTGACCCAGCCTGAGCCGCGCGCCGAGTTGCAGGCCGAAATTCCGGCCCGGCTCGAGCCTGCTCCCGCGGTCGCCGAGGAAGAGCCCGCATCCGACGACAAGGCGGCCGCGCGCCGCCGCTCCACCGTCCGGGAGAAGGTGAGCTTCCTGTCGAGCAGCCAGCCCGAGCCCGCCGCACCCGTTGCGCAGGCGTCAGAGCCGGTTGCCGCGCCGGCTCCGGAGCCCGCGCCGCAGGAGACAAGCGAAACGCCGGCCGCACCGCGTCGCGCCGGCTGGTGGTCGCGCCGCTTCGGCGGCGGCGAATAAGACGAACAACCAACGCGAACGCCCGGCCTGGCCGGGCGTTTTTCGTTTCAATGAGCGACAACGCTATTGCGGCGGCTCGCCATCACCCGGCGCCGCCACGTCGCGCGAGGCGATCTGGCGGAGCTGATCGTAGAGATCGGGCGCCTCGCTGGTACAGAGACAGACGCCCGTGGCGGACGACGCATCGCCGGCGTTGAGGTAGGCGTGGCCCATGGTGCTGTCGAGATAGATGCCGTCGCCCTCGCCAAGGATCTCCGGCGCGTAGAACTCGGTGTGGACGGCAACGCGTCCGCTCGTCACCAGGAAATACTCCTCGCCGGCATGGCGCAGCAGCGGGCCGAACTCGTCCAGCGAGCGCGCGCGGACCTCGGCCATGATCGGCACCATGCGTTTGCCGATCAGGTCCGTGCATTGATAAGTGTAGGTGTAGAATTTCGTGGTGATCACCTGGCCCTGCCCGGCCCGGCTGATGCTGCGCCGCGCGGTCACCGGCCGCCCCTGCGCAGGCGCCGCGATCGCCGGATTGAACAGCTCGGCGATCTCCATCTTCAGGCCCGAGGTGAGCTGCAACAGCTTGTCGTAGGTCAGCGACATCAGGCCGTTCTCGACCTTCGACAGGGTCGAGAGCGCCATGCCTGTCCGCTCCGCCACCTGCTTGAGCGTCAGGCCGCGCGCCTGGCGGGCAGCCTTGAGGCAGTGGCCGAGCTGGGAATTGGCTCCTTCGGGCGTCGCGATCTCGCTCATGCAGCTTCTCTACCACCCCGTCGGGAAAAAATGTTGGCCGATCCATCTAATCTTTTCGGGTGATTCCGCCCCTAAGAGACCCCGTTTGGTCCTCCGACGGGCAAATCAGCCAGGATTTGTGCACGAAACGGCGCGATTTGACGAATATTGATGCGCCATGCACACTTTCCGATATGCTAAATCGTTTTCACAATTTGAAAGGGATGGGCGTTGTCAGGACTTTGCGATTCCAGTGCCGTTGACCTGCGCCGCCTGCTGGCCGCGCGGGCGATCTCGCCCGTCGAGCTGCTCGACGCCTGCCTGTCCCGCATCGCCACTGTCAATCCAGCCGTCAACGCGGTCGTCACGCTGGACGAGCCGGGCGCGCGCGCTGCGGCGAAGGCGGCCGAGGCCGCCATCCTGCGCGGCGAGGATCGTGGCGCGCTGCACGGGCTCCCCGTTCTGATCAAGGACACGCAGGACACCGCCGGGCTGCGCAGCACTTATGGCAGTCCCCTGTTGCGCGACAACGTACCGGCCGCCGACCAGGCTTCGGTGGCGCGGCTGCGCGCCGCCGGCGCCATCATCTTCGGCAAGACCAACACCCCGGAATGGGCGGCGGGCGGCAACACCCGCAACCCCGTGTTCGGCGCGACCGGCAATCCCTTCGATCCCATGAAGTCGGCGGCCGGCTCCTCGGGCGGCTCTGCGGTGGCGCTGGCCTGCGGCATGGCCCCGCTCGCCTCGGGCTCGGACACCGGCGGGTCCTTGCGCAATCCGGCCGGCTATGCCGGCATCGTCGGCATGCGTCCCTCCTCCGGCCTCGTGGCCAGTGAAAAGCGCGCCTTCGGCTGGTCCAATCTGTCGACCGACGGACCGATGGCGCGCAACGTCGCCGACACGGCTCTGATGCTGTCGGTGATGGCGAGCGACGACGCCCGCGATCCGCTGGCCTATACGCTGCCGGGCGAGCCGTTGCGCGGACGCGCCGAGCGCTGGGCCCCGCCGCATCCCGCGGAGCTTGGCAAGCTGCGCGTCGCCTTCACCGAGGATTTCGGCTTCGCACCGACCGAGCAACTCATCCGCCGCGTGTTCCGCGATCGCATGACGAAGCTCGCACCGCTCGTAGCGGAATGCCGCGAGGCGACGCCGGACTGCACCGGGGCCGACGACGCCTTCGCGGTGCTGCGGGCCGCCTTGTTCATGGCGATGCACGGCAAGAACTACAAGGAGCGTCCCGAGATGCTCGGCCCCAATGTGCGGGCCAATGTCGAGGAAGGCCTGAGCTACACGCTCGAGGACTACGCCCGCGCCGCGACGACGCAGACGCGGATCTATCGCGCATTCCAGACCTTCTTCAGCCAGTGCGACGTGCTGATCAGCCCGACCATTACGCTGAGCCCGCGGCCCTGGTCCGAGCTCTATCCGGCCGAGATCGACGGCGCGCCGACAAAATCCTACTTCCACTGGCTCGCGCTCGCCTATGCCGTCACCCTCGCCGGCCATCCCGCGTTCAGCCTGCCC
>NZ_JBFULT010000505.1:0-5588 GCF_054049755.1 Bradyrhizobium sp. P5_C11_2 | reverse complement strand
ATCTTGGAGAGGTCGGTGATCTGGCTGCCGATATGCACGTCGGTGCCGGTCACCTCGATGCCCGGCAATCTCGCGGCCCGCGCATAGACCTCGCGGGCATGCGCAATCGGGATGCCGAACTTGTTCTCGGACTTGCCGGTGGAGATCTTCGCATGCGTGCCGGCATCGACGTCCGGATTGACGCGCACCGAGATGCGCGCGGTCTTGCCCGTTTCGGTCGCAAGCCGCGACAGCAGCTCCAGCTCCGGCTCGGATTCGACGTTGATGCAGAGGATGTCGGCAGCCAGGGCGGCGCGCAGCTCGGCTTCGGTCTTGCCGACGCCGGAGAACAGGATTTTTGCGGCCGGGATGCCGGCGGCCAGCGCCCGCTTCAATTCGCCGCCCGAGACCACGTCGGCGCCGGCGCCCAGCCTGGCCAGCGTGCGCAGCACCGACTGGTTCGAGTTGGCCTTCATGGCGTAGCAGACCAGCACCTTGTCGCCGGCAAACGCATCAGTGAAGACGCGGTAGTGGCGCTCCAGCGTTGCGGTCGAATAGCAATAGAACGGCGTGCCGACGGTCGCGGCCAGCTCGGACAGGTTCACCGCCTCGGCGTGCAGAACGCCGTTGCGATAGTCGAAATGGTTCATGGCGTTGGCTCAGTTGGCCCGGCCTATCGGCCGGGCTTGTCGTCCAGAAGCGGGTCGAGAATAAACGATTTCTTCCTGCCCTTGGCCGCCGCGGGCGCGGCGTCCTCACCGTAGGTGGGGTTGAACACGCTCGGCGTTCTCCGGGCTTCGATCTCGGTGTCGGTCGGCCCCGCCACATTGGCGGTGGACGCGCTGGAGGCGGTCGGCGGCAGGTCGAGCGGGCCTTTGCGGCCGCAGCCGGCAAGCGCGAGCGCGCTCAGGCTCAAGACAATGATGGCCCACCCCGAGCCGGCCGGGCGAAACTTTGACGTCACGACGAAATCCCCACTACGCGGGGCGCACCATACAGAGATTGGCGCGCTCTGGCGAGAGCCGGATGACCATGAAAAACAAGCGAAATTTCGTCCTCAGCCCAATTTTCGCTCTTTTTCCAACCGCTTCAGCCAGGCCTTGGCCTGCGACGCCACGTTCTTCGGCGCGGTGCCGCCAAAGCTGGTACGGCTCTTCACCGACGATTCGACCGAGAGCACGCCGAGCACGTCCTTGGTGATCCTGGGCTCGATCGCCTGCATCTCCTTCAGCGGCAGCTCGTGCAGCGCCGCGCCGCTCTCGGCGGCCTTGGCCACGATACGGCCGGTGACGTGATGGGCGTCGCGGAACGGCATCTTCAGCGTCCGCACCAGCCAGTCGGCGAGATCGGTCGCGGTGGCATAGCCCTCGCCGGCAGCAAGCCTCATCTTCGCTTCATCCGGCACGAGGTCGCGGACCATGCCGGTCATGGCGCGGATCGCGAGCGACAGCGCGGCGAAGCCTTCCATGGCGCCCTGCTTGTCCTCCTGCATGTCCTTTTGATAGGCGAGCGGCAGGCCCTTCATCACGATCAGGAGACCGTTGAGCGCACCGATGACGCGGCCGGTCTTGGCGCGCACCAGCTCGGCGGCGTCGGGATTGCGCTTCTGCGGCATGATCGAGGAGCCGGTGGTGAACTTGTCGCTGAGCCGGATGAGGCCGACCAGCGGCGAGGTCCAGATCACGATCTCCTCGGCGAAGCGCGACATGTGCACGGCGCAGATCGAGGCCGCCGACAAGGTCTCCAGCACGAAGTCGCGGTCGGAGACTGCGTCGAGCGAATTCGCCATCGGACGATCGAAGCCGAGCGCCTTCGCGGTGGCGTGGCGGTCGATCGGGAACGAGGTGCCGGCGAGCGCGGCGGCGCCGAGCGGCGATTCGTTCAGCCGCTTGCGCGCATCCTGGAAGCGGCCGCGGTCGCGCGCGGCCATCTCGACATAGGCGAGCAGATGGTGGCCGAAGGTGACGGGCTGCGCGGTCTGGAGATGCGTGAAGCCGGGCATGACCGTTCCGGCGTGCTCCAGCGCGCGTTCCACCAGCGCAGCCTGGAACGCGGCAAGCGCGGCGTCGGTCTCGTCGAGCACGTCGCGGACGTACAGACGGAAATCGGTCGCGACCTGGTCGTTGCGCGAGCGCGCGGTGTGCAGGCGGCCGGCGGCAGGGCCGATCAGCTCCGACAGGCGGCTCTCGACATTCATGTGAATGTCCTCGAGCGCGCGCTTGAACGTGAAGCCGCCGTTGCCGATCTCTGACAAAATCGTGTCTAGACCCTTGCCGATATTTTTCGCATCAGAAGCCGTGATGATGCCCTGTGCGGCGAGCATCGCGGCGTGGGCCTTGGACGCGGCAATGTCCTGGGCAAAGAGGTGACGATCGACGTCGATGGAGACGTTGATCTCTTCCATGATCTCATCGGGACGTTCCGAGAACCGGCCGCCCCACATCTTGTTGCTCATGATCCCCTGCTCACGCCTTGCCTGTCGCTGTGCGGCCTCGTTGTCGCTGCGCGGCCCTGGCCGCACGTTTGCTGACCGCTGCCAGCCGTATTAAGAGGCCCCTGATAGCCATATCTGCGACCGGATGACAAACGATATGCTCGACCCAAMGCCTTCCGCCACGCGCCGGATCCCCATCGTCATCGCCACCGTGGCGATCGGAGGGCTGGCCGGCTTCGCCGCGCTGTACGGGCTCGGCCTGAGCCGGGCGCCTGCCGGCGATCCGGCCTGCCGGGCGGCGGTGACGACGGCCTCGAAGATCGCGCCGCTCGCCCATGGCGAGCTGGCGGCGCTGACCATGGCGACCGCACCGCTGAAGCTGCCCGACCTCGCCTTCAACGACGCCGACGGCAAGCCCAGGAAACTGTCCGATTTCCGCGGCAAGACCCTGCTGGTGAACCTGTGGGCGACCTGGTGCGTGCCCTGCCGCAAGGAGATGCCGGCCCTGGAGGCGCTTCAGGCCAAGCTTTCAGGACCGAATTTCGAGGTGGTCGCGATCAATATCGACACCCGGGATGCCGAGAAGCCCAAAAACTTCCTGAAAGAGGCCAATCTGACCCGGCTCGGTTACTTCAATGACCAGAATGCCAAGGTCTTTCAGGATCTTAAGGCCATAGGCCGGGCCTTGGGCATGCCGACCTCGGTGCTGGTCGACCCCCAGGGCTGCGAGATCGCGACCATTGCGGGACCGGCGGAATGGGCGAGCGACGACGCGCTCAAGCTGATCCGCGCGGCAGTGAATCCGGCCGCGGCCGCTCTTTAAGCCGAAATATTGAGGTTGCCGCCGACGCCAGCGCCGACATTGGCAAGCGAGGGCTGACCGGCGCCGAGCAGCGTCAGGACGGTGGATTTCTCCGCATCCGCGTTCTGCTTCATCAGCGTCGCCGAGATATTCGACTGCAGCGCGCCTTGCTGAGCGGCCAGCATGGTGCTGACCATCGCCATCATGTCCATTACGCAAACCCTCTTACCGGGCGCAGCCTAGGGGCGAGCGGTTAACGCGACATGAATTGTCACAGAGCTGTAGGGTGGGTTAGCACGACCGTAGGGTGGGCAAAGCGGAGCGTGCCCACCAATCAGCATCGCGATTGCGGAGGTGTGGTGGGCACAGCGCTTTGCGCCTTTGCCCACCCTACGGCACCAACACCCTACGACGTCATCGCGTCGGCACCGGCTTGGCGCCGCGGTAGTCGTAGAAACCGCGCTGGGTCTTGCGGCCGAGCCAGCCGGCCTCGACATATTTCACCAGCAGCGGGCACGGGCGGTATTTGGAGTCGGCGAGACCCTCATGCAGCACCTGCATGATGGAGAGACAGGTATCGAGGCCGATGAAATCGGCGAGCTCCAGCGGGCCCATCGGGTGATGCGCCCCGAGCTTCATCGCCGCATCGATCGCCTCGACGTTGCCGACGCCTTCATACAGCGTGTAGATCGCCTCGTTGATCATCGGCAGCAGGATGCGGTTGACGATGAAGGCCGGGAAATCCTCGGAAACTGCGACCTGCTTGCCGAGCTTGGCGACGAACTCCTTGGACGCATCGAAGGTCGAATCGTCGGTGGCGATGCCGCGGATCAACTCGACCAGCTCCATCAGCGGCACCGGATTCATGAAGTGAATGCCGATGAAGCGCTCGGGCCGGTCGGTGGCGGCGGCAAGCCGCGTGATCGAGATCGATGAGGTGTCGGAGGCGACGATGGCTTCCGGCTTCAGCACCGCGCAGAGCTCGTGGAAGATCTTGCGCTTGACCTCTTCCTTCTCGACCGCGGTCTCGATCACGAGATCGCAGTCGGCGAGGTCGTCGAGCTTTTCGGCAAGCTTGATGCGCGCAATCGCCTTGGCCTTGTCGTCTTCGCTGACGGCCTTCTTGGAGACCTGGCGCGCCAGATTGCCGTTGATGGTGGCCATGCCCGACTTGAGGCGGTCGGCCGAGATGTCGTTGAGCACCACGTCGAAGCCGGCCAGCGCCGCGACATGCGCAATGCCACTGCCCATCTGCCCCGCGCCGATCACGCCGACCTTCTTGATCACTGCCGCCATAATGTCATCCACCGGAACGGCGCGCACCCGGCGCGCCTGCCTATCCCCATGAGCCGGGGATCCGATTTAATCAGAACCCGGGCTCGAAACCTAGATTGGATCGCGTCCCAGGCGTGCCCCACGCCAAAGAAAACGCCTCGGAAAAGCAACACCGGCCGGAGTTTACACCTCCGGCCGGTGTTTTATCGCGTTTTACTTGCCGAGCTTGGCGAGTTCGGCCGTCAGCTCAGGAACCGCCTGGTAGAGGTCGGCGACCAGGCCGTAATCGGCAACCTGGAAGATCGGCGCGTCCTCGTCCTTGTTGATCGCGACGATCACCTTGGAGTCCTTCATRCCGGCCAGATGCTGGATCGCGCCGGAAATGCCGACCGCGACATAGAGCTCGGGGGCCACCACCTTGCCGGTCTGGCCGACTTGCCAGTCGTTCGGCGCATAGCCGGCGTCGACCGCGGCACGCGAGGCACCGACACCGGCGCCGAGCTTGTCGGCGAGCGGCTCGATGTATTTTGCGAAGTTTTCCCGGCTCTGCATGGCGCGGCCACCGGAGACGATGATCTTGGCCGAGGTCAGCTCGGGACGGTCGCTCTTGGCGACTTCCTCGCCGACGAAGGACGACAGGCCCGGATCGGCCGCCGCAGCCACGCTCTCGACGGATGCGCTGCCGCCTTCCCCCGCCGCGGCGAAGGTGGAGGTACGCACCGTGATGACCTTCTTGGCATCCTTCGACTTCACGGTCTGGATGGCGTTGCCGGCATAGATCGGACGCTCATAGGTGTCGGGCGCGACAACCTTGGTGATCTCCGAAACCTGCATGACGTCGAGCAGCGCCGCGACGCGCGGCATCACGTTCTTGAAGCGCGAGGTCGCGGGGGCGACGATGGCGTCATAGGACGGGGCCAGCGAGACGATCAGCGCGGCCAGCGGCTCGGCGAGGTCGTGCGCGTAAAGCGCGCCGTCCGCGAGCAGCACTTTCTTCACGCCTGCGAGCTTGGCGGCGGCGTCCGCGGCGGCCTTGGCGTTCTCGCCGGCGACCAGCACCTCGACGTCCGCGCCGAGCGCGGCAGCCGCGGTCAGCGC
>NZ_JBFULT010000504.1:0-5595 GCF_054049755.1 Bradyrhizobium sp. P5_C11_2 | reverse complement strand
GCATATTGCCCGTCGCTTGCCGCCGCGCGCTTCAACGCGCGACTGCAATCGCGAAAAATGAATCGCGATCAATGGGCTAGAGTCTCTTCCTCCGAGCTCACGTGAGTTCGGATGAGAAACAGCCTTCACTTCAGGTGCGGGAGGTTTTGCGAGTCGCATCAACGGGATCGACTCGAATGCTGCGGCACCGATCCAGCTGCATCAAGCATCGCTGCAATCAGGCCTGCTGCGACGTCATAAGGCGCGCATCCCCATAAGCCCTGGACCAGCTCAAGATTTCCTTAAAGCCGGCAACAGGCCGTAGGCCGCATCCGTCAGCTCGTACTCGACCCTTAGGGGTTTCTCCGCGAAGACGGTCCGCGACACCAATCCATCCTGTTCGAGCTCGCGCAGCTGCGTGGTCAGCATGTGCTGGGTGATGCCGCCGATCGATCGCCGCAATGCGCCGAAACGAACCGCGCCGTTCATCAGTGCGAACAGGATCTCCAGCTTCCACTTGCCGCCGAGGGCGTGGATGGCGCGCTTGAAGTCGGCGAGCAGGGCCGGGTCCGGGCTGCAATCGCGGTCGCCGTCGCAAACATTGGTCAGGTTTTCCATACCGGTCTCGAAATCCATTCTACTTGCTCCCCGGGAGATAGTGACCAGATGCCGCCTTGAGCAGGGCGGCGGAACCAATTCGCCGGCCCGGGCAACGAGGGGAATTTGGCAATGAGCACTGTTCTGGTCACCGGCGGCTCGGGCTTCGTCGGTATCCATGTCGTCCTGCAACTCCTGGCCGCCGGCCACACGGTGCGGACGACGGTGCGCCGGCCGGAGCGGCAGGCCGACGTGCTGGCCATGCTGCGCGAGGGCGGGGCCGCTTCGCCGGAGAGTCTGTCCTTCTTCACCGCCGACCTCATCCGGGACGAGGGGTGGCGTGAGGCCGTCGCGGGCTGCGACTACGTTCTCCATGTTGCCTCGCCGCTCTCGACCAGTGTGCCCAAGGATGAGAACGAGATGATCATCCCGGCCCGCGACGGCACGCTCCGGGTTCTCCGGGCCGCGCGCGAGGCCGGCGTCAAGCGCGTCGTGATCACCTCGTCGCTGGGGGCGATCGCCTACGGCCACAAGCCGCGGGCAAAACCGTTCGACGAGACCGACTGGACCAATCTCGACGGTTTGGACGCGCAGCCCTACATCAAATCCAAGACGCTGGCCGAGCAGGCGGCCTGGGATTTCGTCGCGCGCGAGGGCGGTGGGCTCGAATTGTCGGTGGTCAATCCCGCCGGCATTTTCGGACCCGTGCTGGGGCCGGATTTTTCCGGCTCGATCGAGATCGTGAAGTCGCTGCTCGACGGCGCCATGCCGGCGGTGCCGCGGGTCTATTTCGGCCTGGTCGACGTCCGCGACGTGGCCGATTTGCACCTGCGGGCGATGACGGCGCCGGAGGCCAAGGGCGAGCGCTTCATCGCGGTCTCCGGCGAAACGCTGTCGATCCTCGACATCGCCAGGGTGTTGCGGCGGGAACTTGGTCCCAGGGCGCGCCGGGTTCCGCGGCTCCAGGCGCCGGATTGGCTGGTGCGCCTGGCCGCGACCCGGATCCCGCTGTTGCGCGCGGTGGTTCCGATGCTCGGCAAGGAGCGCAATGCCACCAGCGCCAAGGCGAGGTCGCTGCTCGGCTGGCAGGCCAGTTCCAACGAGGAGGCGATCCTCGCGACGGCCGAAAGCCTGATCCGGCTGGGTCTCGTCAAGGCGTGAGGCCGCGCCCTTGGACCCTGCCTTCGGCCAGCGCTTGTCAGGCCGGGGCCGGGATGCTCCACTGCCGCGCAGAACTTGCGTAGCGTGGGAGGCGGCGCCAATGGACAAAATTCTCGCAGCCGCGAAGGCGATCGCGCTTGCGCGCCGCAATCATGCGCCGCTCGCGGCGCTGGAGGCTCCGCCGGCCGATGAGGCGGAGGGCTATCAGGTGCAGCGCGCGCTGCACGATCTCCTGCTGCCGCATGTCGGGCCGCTGGTCGGCTACAAGATCGGCTGCACCAGCCAGGTGATGCAGGACTATATCGGCATCCCGCACCCCTGCGGCGGCGGCGTGTTCCAGAAGGGCGTGCACGACAGCGGCGTGAAGCTCGCCGCCGCCGACTACGTCCGCGTCGGTGTCGAATGCGAGATCGCGGTGCGGCTGCAGCGCGATCTCGCCGCCGGCGAGGCGCCGTTCACGGCCGAATGGGTCGGCGAGGCCGTCGATGCCTATCATCCCGCGATCGAAATCGTCGACGACCGCTATGTGAAGTGGGAGACAATGGGCGCAGCCACGCTGATCGCCGACGATTTCTTCGCCGCCGGCTGCGTGCTGGGGCGATCGGTTCCGCGCTCGTCCGTGCCGGACCTGAAGGCGGTCAAGGGCCGCGCCATCGTCAACGGCGAGGAGGTGAGCCACGGCACCGGCGCCGACGTGCTCGGCCATCCCCACAACGCCCTCGCCTGGCTCGCCAACCATCTCGCCGCCGAAGGCAAGGGGCTTCATGCGGGACAGCTGGTGTTGACGGGGAGCCTGGTGAAGACGCTGTGGCTCAAGGCCGGCGACAAGGTGCGGATGGAGCTGGACGGGCTGGGCGTGGTGGAGGCGAAGTTTACGTGAGCTCTCTGGATCGTCTGCCCGTCGTTGCGGGCTTCGGGACAGACAGATCGTTGGTGTTCGACCGAGGGGAGCAGACGCATGGGCGTGTCGATCTGCCTGCTGTTCGTTCKAGGACGGGAGACCGCCGAGGTCCTGAACTCTATCGAGCTTGCAGCGACGACAGAGCATCGCTCGACCCCGTTGATCAAGCGCGGGGCTTTTGTGATGGCAGCGCTGCCCTCCGGATACGATCTGATCTGGTCGAACACGTGCGATGAACGGCGGTTTTCGCCGGCCATGCTGGCGAGGCTGTCCGCGAGCGCCGAGATCGTCGTCCTCTCCGTCGAAGAGCACGTGATGTTCTCGCAGGCGCAGGTCTGGCGCGACGGACGACAATGCTGGTCGCTTCAGCACGACGGCGACGTCGATGCCACGAACCTCAAACCGAGCGGGGATCTGCCGCCGCTCTTCAACAAGTTGCGTCACGACCAGGAAGGCCTCGTTGCCGCGGACCAGGATTTTTTCGACATTCCGGTGAAGCTGGTCGAGCACATCACGGGCTTCCGATACGATCAGAACTACACATGGGAGACCGACGAGACCTACGCGGTGCTTGCGGCGACCGCTTCGGCACGGCCCCCGTTCTGGAAATTCTGGTGACACCGCGCGTACGAACGCGTGTTGCCCCCTCCCGTAATGCGACGCTGAGCAAGTTGTCGCCGCCGTCATTGCGAGGAGCCCTTGCGACGAAGCAATCCAGAATCTTTCCGCGGACGCATTTCTGGATTGCTTCGCTGCGCTCGCAATGACGGAAGCTGGGACGACGTTTGAGTGCGCCAACTGACCGCGTAGGCGGCGGCTCGTCGCGCCAAAATACATGCGGCCTCCGGCAGGGGAGCTACCGGAGGCCGCGTCGTACATCGTCGTTCGCGCCTAGGTTCGCGAACACGATGTGGGAGCTCGGGAGAAGGCTAGAAGGGCAGCAGCACGTCCATGACTTGCTGGCCGTAGCGCGGCTGCTGCACGTCCATGATCTGGCCGCGGCCGCCGTAGGCGATGCGGGCTTGCGCGATCTTGCTGGAATCGATGGTGTTGTCGCTCTGGATGTCCTCGGGGCGGACGATGCCGGCGACCACGAGCTCGCGGATCTCGTAGTTGACGCGGATCTCCTGCTTGCCTTCGACCACGAGGTTGCCGTTCGGCAGCACTTGCGTCACGACCGCGGCGACATTGGTCTGCAACGCCTCCTGGCGATTGACCGAGCCCTTGCCGTCGGCGGACGATGTCGAGTCGGTGGTGAGAAGGCGGCCGGGCAGGACCTTGAGCGGCTGCGTGACCGTCTGGCTGCCGATGAAGTCGGTAATTCCCGAATCTTCCTTGGCGGTGCGGCTGCGCTGGGTCTCGTTGGCGATATTGGCCTTGTCGGTGATGTTGACGGTCACGGTCAGGAGGTCGCCGACCTGGTGGGCGCGCTGGTCCTTGAAGAAGGCCCGGCTGCCGTTGCGCCACAGCGAGTTCGGATTGTAGGAGGCGACTTCCGGCTTCGGCATCGGCATCTGCACCGGCTTGTAGCCCGGCTGCGTCGTCGGATTGTCGATCGCTGACAGCTTCGGTTGCTCGCCGATCTGCGACAGGCGGTCGATCGAGGAGCAGCCGCTCGCCAGCGTACAGGTTGCCAGCAGCAGGGCAGAGATCGCGATGCGACGGAGACGGGAAGCCGAACTGAAAGTCGTACTGAACCTGGACATGACTTACTCTGACTTGGCTGGAGCGCGCGAGGCTTGAACTGGAATCTGGGCTTGTGCGACATGTGCTTGGGCGATCTGGGCCGGGGACGCCGGGGTCTGGATCAGGCTTTGGGCGAGGGCTGCGGCCGCGGGGACTTCGTCGCGCTTGATTGACGAAGTCTGCTCGACCGCGGCGGCCATCGGCACCGACTGGCTGGCGCCCTGGACCGTGACCTGGCCGCGGCCGGTGACGACGCCGGTCAGCGTGCGCTTGGTCTGCACGTTGAGCACGCTGACGATGTCGCCTTCGGCGCCGCTCTCGATCGCCTTGCCGCGCGTGGTGAGATAGAGGCCCGGGACCTGGTAGATGATGGTGACGCTCTGGTCGCGCTGCACGAATTCGGGCCTTGCGATGTCGGCGACCCGGATCGGCGTGCCCGCCCGCATCGGCCGGCGGAGCTGCATGCCGACCGCGCGGTCGCGCGAGGCGGGCTCGCCGGTGACCTCCGCCTTCGGCCGGCGCTCCAGCGCGACGTCGGAGGATTTCAGCATCTCGGTGCGGTCGATATCGCGCGTCAGGATTGCGACCTCCACCGTCTCGATCGCGGTGCCGGTGAAGCGCAGCTTGGTCGGCGTCGGGGTGTTGTCGTTGCCGATCTCGAAGGTCAGGTCGAAACGGCCGCTGCGTGCGTCGTAACGCGTCGCGACCGGCTGGAGCACGCCGCTGTTGGAGGCATCGAGCCGCATCTCGGAGACGCCGCGGTCGAAGGTGACGGTGATGTTGGCGGCATCGCCAAGGCCGAAGCGGCGCTCGAGCGCGGCGGCAACCGCGGTCTCGAGGTCCTTGTTGGCGAGGGTGCGGGCGAGCCGGGTGACCGCGACCTCCTTGAGGTCGCCGGTCATCACGCCGATCACCTGCTTGGCCCGCAGCACGCTCAGGACCTGGGCGACCGGCAGGGCGCCGGTGGTGCCGAGATCGGGCGAGCGGTAGACCGGGATCAGCGCGGCCGAGCCGGCATTGTCGATGAGATCGCCGACCCGCACCACGTCGGAGGTGACGGTGACGCTGGCGCGCAGCGTCGGCGCGGCAATGGCGTCGTCGGCCGCCTGCGCCGGCAGCGCCAGCGCGAGCAGGGCAGAGATCGTGGCGAGCGTCGTGCGGATCATCGTCATCACCTCAGCGGAACAGCGCCGTGGTCGATTGCATCATCTGGTCGGCGGCGCTGATCACCTTGGCGTTCATCTCGTAGGCGCGCTGGGCCGCGATCAGGT
>NZ_JBFULT010000503.1:0-5599 GCF_054049755.1 Bradyrhizobium sp. P5_C11_2 | reverse complement strand
GTTGCTACCTTGTCCGCTTCCGCGGTCAAGCGCAGCCGAAGAAACCACGAATCCAGCACGCGACCGTCTCGGGTTATTGTAGCAAATCCCTCGCCGCTCGCGCCTCTGAATTCCATCGTCATTTGAATTACTCACGCTCTATGATCCTGCACGGAATAGATACGCGAGCACCGTTGGAATTGGCAACCACCGCGGTCGCAGCCAGGTCGGCTTCGGGGCAAAAGCCCTGGTGTGAGCCTCAGCCGGCAACGTCCGGTCTGACCTCTTCTTCGGACATGTTCAGCCTCTGAGACGGACGGCGGGCGTGGTGTCAACGAGCGCCGGAAGGATCCCGACAAGCAACGATATCGCGGGKAGATTTTCGAGCCGCTACCTCCGGAGGAGAGAATGTCGCCAGGTATCCTCCGTCCCCTGCGAGCTTATATGTGGCGATCTCGCGATAGCCGACGGCGGTCAATTCGCAGCGCAAGAGCTCAATTGGCGTGCCATGCTTCGACGTCGGAAGCTCAAGATCGACAATTCCGACCCGCGCACCCTGCTTCAAGGCGGGCGCGAGATTGTAGAGGAAGGCATAGGGTTGGGCTATCTCGTGATACATATGCACAAGGATTGCGGCATCCAGCGAGGAAGCGGGCAGACGCGGGTCGTGCGGTTCGCCGAGCGCGAATTGAACGTTCGTCAACTTCAGAAGGACTGTTCGCCTGGCGAGTTCGATGAGGTAATCCCGCGTGACGTCCTGGGCAATGACAGAGCCGGCGGGTCCGACGAGGCGCGAGAGCCTGACCGTGTGGTAGCCGCTGCCTGCTCCAATGTCGCCGACTGTCATACCTGGTTTCAGTTCGAGAACACGTGCGATTTGACCGGCCTCATTGAGGGCGTCGCGGTGCTCTTCGGCGGAGCGGCGTGGGCTGACGATCCGTGCAACAGGGCGCTGCGGTGAGGGAAACTCGTTTGCAGCGACTCCGGGGGAAGCCAGATAACCAATGTCAGCGGCGTATGCGCGAGTTGCAGCAAACGCCACAAGTAGCATCGCAATATGCGCAACTGCCGTCACGGGCCTACCAAGCTTTCTCAACCGGACCCCCAAAAGCCAACGTCTGCGCCTCTATGGGTACGCGCCCTAATACGCCTCTTTCGCGTCCGCCTCTTCGCTGGTCTGGATCAGGTCGAGGCTCTGCTCGATTTTGCCAAGTAGCGCCGACAATTGCTTGCGTTCCTGCGCCGACAGGCAGGCGAGGATCTCATCCTCCCGCCGCAACAACTGCGGAAAGAGCTCCTCGTAGAGTGCGCGGCCCTTCCTGGTCAGTTGCAGGCGGAATTCGCGGCGGTCAGCCTCGTTCTCGACGCGCTCGATCAGGTCTTGATGCAGCAGCGTCGTCACTGCGCGGCTGATGGTCGATTTGTGCGTGCGGGTGCATTGCGAGATGTATTGCGCGCTACATGCATCGTTGCGGAAGCCGAGCGTCGCAATCACGCGCCAGGCCGGAATGTCGAGGCCGTGGCGCTCCTGATATTCGACCGCGAGCGCGGAACTGACTTCCGCGGCGAGCCGGTTGAGGCGGAACGGCACAAACCTGAACAGGTCGAGCCGCGCCTTTGCTCTCGGCAATGCCTCGCTTGTTTCTCGCGTCTTCAGCGCGGTGTCTGATGTCCTCGCCAAGAATGCGCTCCGAATTCCAGTTGACGGCCGGCCGGCTCCGGTCCAAAATAGTTGCACGTGAGACTATCTAGCAGATTAGTCCTCCCCTGACCAGAGCCGAGGTTAGCGCATGGCGCAGGCCAAGACCCAGCAGGCCAAAACCTATCAGGCGAAGACCCAGTTCGGTTATCGTCGCCACCCCGATCAGGATCGCCCGGGCCAGAGCCCGGCCGAGCACGCGGTCGTGGTGGTCGGCGCGGGCCCGGTCGGGCTGTCGCTGGCGATCGACCTCGCCCAGCGCGGCCAGCGCGTCATTCTTCTGGACGATGCCGACCGCATCGGCGAAGGCTCGCGCGCGATCTGCTTCTCGAAGCGTTCGCTGGAATATTGGGACCGCCTCGGCGTCGGCGACCGCATGGTCGAGAAGGGCGTGGTGTGGAGCGTCGGCCGCATTTTCCACGGCGAACAGCAGCTCTATCAGTTCAACCTGCTGCCCGAGGACGGCCACAAGCGGCCGGCCTTCATCAACCTTCAGCAATATTACGCCGAGGCCTATCTGGTCGATCGCGTGCAGGATCTTCCCGGGATCGACCTGCGCTGGCGCAACAAGGTGACGGCGCTGGAGAGCCGCAACGATTCCGTTGCGCTGACGATCGAGACGCCCGAGGGCGCCTATCGCCTGCATGCGCAATACGTCATCGCCTGTGACGGCGCGCGGTCCTCGTTGCGGCAGATGGTCGGCGCCGACTTCGCCGGCCAGGTGTTCGAGGACCAGTTCCTGATCGCCGACGTCAAGATGACCGCGGAATTCCCGACCGAGCGCTGGTTCTGGTTCGATCCGCCGTTCCACGCCGGCCGCTCCGCGCTGTTGCATCGGCAGCCCGACGATATCTGGCGCATCGACCTCCAGCTCAATCGCTACGCCGATCCAATTGTCGAAAAGAAGCCGGAAAACGTGCGGCCGCGGATCGCGCGCATGCTCGGCCACGACAAGTTCGAATTCGAGTGGATCTCGCTCTACAAATTCCAGTGCCGGCGGATGGATCGCTTCATCCATGGCCGTGTGATGTTCGCTGGCGATTCCGCGCATCAGGTCTCGCCGTTCGGCGCACGTGGCGCCAATTCCGGGCTTGAAGACGCCGAGAATTTGTCCTGGAAGCTCGACCGCGTGCTGCGGGGGAAATCGCCCGCGAGCCTGCTCGAGAGCTACCACACTGAACGCAGCATGGCGGCGGACGAGAACATCCGCGAATCAACCCGCTCGACCGATTTCATGGCGCCGAACTCGCACCAGGAGGCGCGGCTGCGCAAGGCGGTGCTGTCGCTGGCCAAGGAGACGGAGTTCGGCAAGCGCATGGTCAATGGCGGGCGGCTCTCGGTGCCGTGCAGCTATGATACGCCGCTGTCATCGCCCGATACCGATGCGTGGCGCGGTGGACCGCAGCCCGGTTGTTCCATGCCCGATGCGCCGGTCGCGACGCGCGAGGGCGGGCAGGCCTATCTGACCGATGCGTTCCGCGAGGATGGAACGGAGTTCACCTTGCTGTCGTTCAGCAATGGCGCGGCGGTCGAGACGCCCGAAGGCGTGAAGGATATCCGCATCGGCGGCGAGGGCGGATTGGCCGATCCGGCGGGCCTTGCCGCAAAGCGCTACGACGCCGAGCCGGGGACAGCCTATCTGCTCAGGCCTGACGGCTATGTCGCGGCGCGCTTCCGTCACCCGACGCGCGCCGGCGTTGCGGCGGCGCTGTCGCGGGCTGAAGGCTTGAATTGAGGTCACCGCATGCCGCTTTCAACCAGCTCCAACTTCGCACGGCCGGATGATGCCTTCCGCACCATCGTCGAGGCGCATCGCGGGCTCACGGACGAGCAGAGCGCCGATTTCGACGCCGCGCTGGTCCTGATCCTTGCCAACCATATCGGCGATATCGATCTGCTGCGGGAAGCGATCGTGCTGGCCAGGCGCCGCATGATCGACGGCCAGCAGCAACAGCAGCAACAACAATAGCAAGCTCTCAAAGGATGAATTGATGGCGAAGAACTTCGCATCCACCGGCGATCTCTCCGAGAAGAAGATCACCTTCTCCGAGATCGGCCCCGATCTCTATGCATTCACCGCCGAGGGCGATCCGAACACCGCGATCATCGTCGGCGATGACGGCTGTCTCGTGTTCGATGCGCAGGCGACGCCGGCGATGGCGAACAAGGTGATCGAGCGCGTGCGCACCGTCACCGACAAGCCGATCAAATATGTCGTGCTGTCGCATTACCACGCCGTGCGCGTGCTAGGGGCGTCCGCCTACAAGGCGCAGGGCATCGTGGCCTCGCAGGAGACCCACCGGCTGATCGCGGAGCGCGGCCAGCAGGATTGGGATTCCGAATACGGCCGCTTCCCGCGCCTGTTCCAGGACGCGCAAAGCATTCCCGGCCTGACCTGGCCGACGCTCACCTTCGAAGGCGAGATGTCGATTTATCTCGGCAAGCGCGAGGTGCGGCTGATGCAGCTTGGCGCCGGCCACACCTCCGGCGATATCGTCGCGTGGGTGCCGGACGCGGAGGTGATGTTCTCGGGCGATCTCATCGAATATCACTCGGCCTGCTATTGCGGCGACGCGCATTTGCGCGAATGGCCGATGACGCTGAACGAGATCCGCAATTTCAATCCCAAGGCGATCGCGCCCGGCCGCGGCGACGCGCTGAAGGGTACAGCGACTGTGCGCGAAGCCATCGCAATGACACGCGACTTCGTCACCTCGCTCTATGGCGCCGCCGAAATCTCTGTCGCCAAGGGGCGCACGCTGAAGGAATCGATGGCCGCGACGCGCGAAGTGATGGACCCGAAATTCCACAGCTTCGCCATCTACGAGCACTGCCTGCCGTTCAACGTGTCGCGTGCTTATGACGAAGCATCAGGGATCGACGACCCCGTGATCTGGACCGACAAGCGCGACCAGGAGATGTGGGCCGCCCTGCAAGGAGGAGGATAGACATGAACATCAACACCTCGCCCGATCAGATCATCCGCAGCTCGGCGCAGGTCACGCCGGGCTACATGTCCGGCTTCGGCAACAGCTTTGAGACGGAAGCGCTGCCGGGCGCGCTGCCGATCGGGCGCAACTCGCCGCAGCGCTGCGCCTATGGGCTCTATGCCGAGCAGCTGTCCGGCTCGCCCTTCACCGCGCCGCGCGGCACCAACGAGCGCTCCTGGCTGTACCGCATCCGCCCGTCGGTGAAGCACTCCGGCCGGTTCGAGAAGGCCGATGCCGGCCTGTGGCGCTCGGCGCCGTGCCATGAGAACGATCTGCCGATCGCGCAGCTGCGCTGGGACCCGGCGCCGATCCCGAAGGAGGATATGACCTTCCTCCAGGGTGTGCAGACCATGACGACGGCCGGCGACGTCAACACGCAGGCCGGCATGGCCGCGCATGTCTATCTCATCACCAAGTCGATGGTGGACCAGCATTTCTACAATGCCGACGGCGAGCTGATGTTCGTGCTCCAGCAAGGCAATCTGCGCCTTGTCACCGAGTTCGGCCGCATCGACGCCGAGCCCGGCGAGATCGTGGTGATCCCGCGCGGCGTGAAATTCCGCGTCGAGATTGTGAACGGGCCGGCGCGCGGCTATCTCTGCGAAAACTATGGCGGCGCCTTCACGCTCCCGGAGCGCGGGCCGATCGGTGCCAACTGCCTTGCCAATGCGCGCGACTTCCTGACCCCGGTTGCTCACTACGAGGACAAGGACACGCCGACCGAGCTGTTCGTGAAATGGGGCGGCGCGCTGTTCAAGACGCAGCTCGCCCATTCGCCGATCGACGTGGTCGCCTGGCATGGCAATTACGCGCCCTACAAATACGATCTGCGCACCTTCTCGCCGGTCGGCGCGATCGGCTTCGATCATCCCGATCCCTCGATCTTCACGGTGCTGACCTCGCCGTCGGAGACCGCCGGGACCGCGAACAT
>NZ_JBFULT010000502.1:0-5605 GCF_054049755.1 Bradyrhizobium sp. P5_C11_2 | reverse complement strand
GAGCGACGCCGCCACTTCGCCGAAGGGCCAACAGCAGACATCCTGCATTTTCTGTACGCGCTGGCAGTTACGGCAACTGCATAGAGCCTCATGAACTCGCGCAGCAATGTGCTATTTCTCCGCGTTGCTGAAGTTGCATCGATTGATTGATCCGTCGCCGTTCATCAGGCACGAGAATGACGCAGTGCTCGTCGAACGTTCAAATCGGTATTCAATGGAGAGATTGCCAAGTTCGTGAGTCTTCCGCATCAGCGCCGACGGGTGCGCAGGACTTTCCGCCGCATACGGGTTTGTCACCTTCATGGGGGCCCCGAACAGCTCAATCACCTGATCGGCCGCCAGTTTCGCACCGAGGCTACCGCCGCCATATCTCACGCGCGCGGTCGGGTCACTCCTCTTGCCCGTCGTCCCGAAAGCCAGACTGATGCCGAAGGAGGACTGGCAGATTATGTCTCCGCTTTGTCGCTCGGGGAGGTTCTTCTCGATCCATGAAATTCTTGTCGCAGCAAAGAACTTCTTCAGGTTCTCGTCCGAGTAGAATCCTTCGCGCAGAAACAAGTCATTATCGAGCGCATATTTGAAGTTTCGCAAGAACTCGACCGGGGTAGCTAGCCGATTGTTCAACGCAACTGGATCTTTTTGCGAACCGGTGATCTCTTCGGCAGCGGCCGATTGTGCGATTGTCGCAAGTACCAAAGCAAACAAGATCGCGAGGCGCCGCCTGCCATTCAACATGTGTTCAACCGGCGCAACACTCGTGGTCACCTCGAAGACCTCATGATCAGATAGCGTTCACTGGGCTCGGTCAACGAGATCTCCTAGCTGTAGAGACCTGATAGTCTCCTTCGCCTTCGACGTTGGTAGCGTCACGGTTGCATAGACAAAATACATCAACCTTCCGCGTCGGAAAATGTTCAATTTTGAATGAAGCGGGGCAAGGTCCGCTTCGGGCCCAAAAGCTGACGTTGGCTTTGAGCTCGACAATGTCCGCTAGAGGCGAAAGCGGAAGCTGCGTGTTCCCGCATGCTGGTCAGCGGGCTGATCCAGGCCAGCCATCAAACCCTTCCGAACGCAATCGATCACGCTGCCGTCTTCGCCGCTCTCGGATTGTCCGAACAGACACATCGCGCATCCAGCAGGCCACCCATCAGCTCCAGTGCTGGTCTTGCTGGATTGGTGCCATGGCTTGCTGTGGGGAACGATCCTTCGATCACAGCAATCTCCTTCGACATGAAAAACCCGCGCCGGATTTCTCCGCGCGGGCGTTACGAACTTTCGATGATGCCATAGTGCCAGTGTTTTGCCCGACGAGTCAAAGCTGAACTGTGCGACGGGCAGGGATGCCCCAGTCCACCAAACGCCGGTTTGGCGCGAACCAAAATAGCAAATAGTTTCAATGCCCCCGCTACTGTGCATGGGGTTGTTTGTCACATTTTTTGGTTTGAGCGCGCCTAAAAGGTCAGCTCAGCGCCGTCCGCGCGGCGCCTCGGCCTTTGCCGGCGGTTCGGTCTGCGGCGCGCAGGTCGCGGCTGCCAGCGTGCTCTGCGCCTGCGGCATCAGGCCGGGCTCGGCGGCGAGCGCCTTCATCACGATCAGGCCCGTGGTGCTCGGCGAGTCGATGATCAGGCGGTCGGCCGCGGTGATCTCCTCGTCCTCGGGCAGCTCGTTGTGCTGCGCCTCGGTCATCAGGTCGAGCTCGATCACCTTGCGGCCCGCCGAGCGGTCGTTGATGGCGTAATAGGCGATCTCGTTGCGGGTGTAGAACGACACCGAGGTATAGGCCTGGCTGACGGGCACCGCGAGCTTGATCGGCCCATTCGACAGATCGTAGCGGCAGATCGCGAGCGCAAAGGCCGGATCCATGAACGGCATCGGCGAGGTGCCGGGATCGGCGAGGGGCAACTGGGTGACGCCGTTGAGCTTCGTCATCGGCGTCAGCCGCGAATAGGCGTCCTGGGTCGCGATCCGCGGCAGCGCCAGCACGCTGACGAGATGGACGACGAGGCCCAGCACGACACCGGCGACGATGGTAAAAGCGAGGCGGATCATGAGCAGCCCACCGTCGTGATCGTCGGCATCGGCGCATCGCGCTGGGTGCGGGTCGCAACGCCGACCGGGGTGTCGTAGAGGCGCAGCATCAGCGCGTAGCGCTCGATGCCGCCGGTCGGCAGCCAGTTGCCGGCGCGCGAGCGCGAGGCGATGCGGATCTCGAACGTGCCGTCGGACTGGCGGACGATCTCCTGGCTGGTGAAGCCGTAGCGTTGCAGCGAGTTGGCGACGAGATGACCCTTGCGGTCATAGAGCGTCAGCGTCCAGAACCGCGCCGGCGGCGTCACGCCGGAGACGACGACGTCGCAGCGGCCGTCGAGCGCCTTCTTCCTGTCGTCGGCGGTCGCGGTGAAGGCGACGCCGTCGCCGGTGCCGATCGGCAGCTCGCCGTTGCGTACGATGGTGGCGCGCGAATAGGGATCGACGTCGGCGGTGCCGGTGCGCGGACGCGCGGTCCACGGGCCGATGGTCAGCGCGCCGATCTCGGTGCCGCGCGTCGTCGTCATCCAGGTCGCGCCGACGCCGACCACGGTTGCGAGCAGAAGGGCCGTCAATGTGATCAGGATCAGCCGCACGGGATTCGATCAGTTCTTGCGTGGCGCGGATGAGCCCGCATTCCCCGCGGTCTCGGCTGCATAGTTCTGCGGGAAGGCGAGCGCGCTCGAGGCCGCCGCCGGCTTGGCCGGCTTCGCCGTCTCGTCGGACGTCGTCTTCACCGCGGTCCTGGCCGCGTCATCGAGCAGCTTTTCGACGCGCACCAGGATATCGGCGCCGCGCTTGGTCAGCACGGGCGGGGGACCGGGCTTGGTCTCCAGCACCTTCGGCGCGGCATTGGCCTGCGCCGCCATCGGCTGCGGCGGCAGCTTCTGGCCCATGCCGATGCCGGGAATTTCCCTGACCTCGACGCCCTGATGCGCGACGACCATGATGTCGTGCCAGGTCTGCGCCGGCAGCGAGCCGCCGGTCATGCGGTTGGTCGGCGAATAGTCGTCATTGCCGTACCAGACCGCGCAGGTGAAATTGCCGGTGTAGCCGACGAACCAGGCGTCGCGATAGGCGTTGGTGGTGCCGGTCTTGCCCGCGGTCGGAATGCCGTCGAGGGCGGCGCGGCGGGCGGTGCCTTCGCTGACGACGTGGCTCATCATGCCGGCCATGTCGGAGGCGACGGAGGCCGGGATCGCCTGCCGCGGCTTTGGACCGTCGCGGTCCCAGCGCCAGACCGGGTCGCCGGCGCCGGTGCGCACCTCCAGCACCGAATGCGGCGTCACGGCCCGGCCCCTGTTGGGGAAGGTCGCGTAGGCCACCGCGTGCTCGAGCACGGTGACTTCGTCCGAGCCGATCGGCAGCGACGGCGTGTCGGGCAGCGGCGCCTTGAGGCCGAAGCGGCGCGCGACCTCGACGATCTTGGCGCGGCCGATCTTGGCGGGGTTGGGCGCCTTCGGCTGTTCCTTCTGGCCGATGGCGATCGACAGCTTCACCGGCACGACGTTGATCGAGCGCGTGATCGCCTGGGTCAGCGTCACCGCGCCGGAGTAGGAATGGCCATAGTTCTGCGGGCACCAATTGCCGATGCAGACCGGGCCGTCGACCACGATCGAGTTCGGCGTGAAGCCGTTGAGGAGTGCGGTGGTGTAGACGTAGGGTTTGAACGACGAGCCGGGCTGGCGGTAGGCGTCGGTGGCGCGGTTGAACTGGCTCGCGCCGTAGTCGCGGCCGCCGACCATGGCGCGAATGCCGCCGTCGAGGTCGGACACCACGGTCGCGGCCTGGGTGGCGTGGTAGTCGCGGCCGAACTGGCGCAGCTGGTTCTCGATCGCGTCTTCGGCCGCCTTCTGCACGTTGGTGTCGATCGCGAGGCGCACCACGAAGACGCGTTCGATGTAGGATTTCGGGAAGGTATCGACCAGCTTGCGCATCTCGTCGAAGGCGTAGTCGAGATAGTAGTTCGGCGAGGCCTCGTCGCGGCGGTCGACGGCGAAGGCCGGGTTGCGGCGGGCGCCGAACACCTGGCCCTCGGTCATGAAGCCGGCATCGACGAGATTGTCGAGCACGACGTTGGCGCGGGCGCGCGCCGCGGGCAGGTTGATGTGGGGCGCGTATTTGGTCGGGGCCTTGAACAGGCCGGCGAGCATCGCGGCTTCCGCCAGCGTCACGTCGCGCGCGGATTTGTTGAAGTAGAAATGCGCCGCGCCGTCGACGCCGAAAGTGCCGCCGCCCATATAGGCGCGGTCGAGGTAGAGCTTGAGGATCTCGTTCTTGGTCAGGCGCCATTCCAGCCAGACCGCGAGGAAGGCCTCGTTGACCTTGCGCTCGATGGTGCGCTCGTTGCTCAGGAACAGGTTCTTGGCGAGCTGCTGGGTGATCGAGGAGCCGCCCTGGCGGACGCCGCCGGCCTGGGCGTTGGTGACGAGGGCGCGCGCGGTGCCGGCGATGTCGATGCCGAAATGCTCGTAGAAGCGGCGGTCCTCGGTCGCGAGCGTCGCCTTGATCAGCACGTCCGGAAAGTCTTCCAGCGGGATCGAGTCGTTGTGCTTGATGCCGCGGCTGCCGATCGGGTTGCCGTAACGGTCGAGGAAGGTCACCGCGAGGTCGGACTTCTTCAGCCAGTCCTCATCCGCGGTCTCGCGGAAGGCGGGGATGGCGAGCGTGAGCATCACGACCAGTCCGCCGAGCCCGAGGGTTGCGGCCTCCGACAGCGGCTCGATGAACACCCAGCGCTTCCACCGCCCGACATAGAAGCGGTCCATGAAGGTCGAATAGCGCTCGTAGAGCTCGCGAATGCCCTTGGCCGAGGAGAACAGCGAGGAGTCGATGCGCGCATCGAGATCCAGGAAGAAATTCCGGACCCTGGCCTTCCAATGCGGTGGTATGATCTGGCGCACCTAGAACCCTTGAGGCTCGGTTCGAAAGCGTTCAAGCACCCGGCCGGGGCGGCATCGAGACGTCTTGCGGGAATGTTGCGGCAAACCCAAGGCGCCCGGTTCGCGTCCGAGGGGACTTGCTGTTCCTTCTAGCCGAGCGGGGCCTATAAACCAATGGTCACGCTCGGGATTTTGAACAACAGGCCTAATTGACCCCGGGTCATTACGGGCCTCACGGGGGTGCTGCTTGCAGCATCCTCGCCGCACGCCCTAGATGGCGTTAGCCGTAGCTCTTTCGAATCTTGTTGAGGCGCATGACCGCAGCTCGCAAACGACCTTCAGACCAGGATGGATTCTTCTGGAAAACCAAGACGTTGGAAGAGATGTCGGACGTCGAATGGGAGAGCCTGTGCGACGGCTGCGGGCGCTGCTGCCTGAACAAGCTCGAGGATGAGGACACCGGCCAGATCTATTTCACCCATGTCGGCTGCAAGCTGCTCGATGGGGCGACCTGCGGCTGCAAGGACTACCCGAATCGCTCGGACAAGGTTCCGGACTGCGTCCGCCTGACCCCGGCCAATGTCCGCACCCTGAACTGGCTGCCGCCGAGCTGCGGCTACAAGCTCGTGGCCGAGGGGCGCGATCTCTATTGGTGGCATCCTCTGGTGTCCGGTGATCCCAACACCGTGCATGAG
>NZ_JBFULT010000501.1:0-5612 GCF_054049755.1 Bradyrhizobium sp. P5_C11_2 | reverse complement strand
GAGGAGAAGAACACGCGCTCTCCGACATTGGACTGCTCGCGCAGCACGTCGAGCACGTTCGAGTTCGTCACCTTCTGCACGGCGATCGTCACCGATGGACGATTGTCGCCCTGCGCGATCGCAAAGCGCGGCAGCAGAAGCGTGCCTGCGGCAGCGCCGCCGGATTTCAGGATGGTACGACGGGTGAGCTTGCTCATGACGATAACCCCTGCCCTCTACGATGTCGGTTATTCAGCGAGACCGAGCGCGGCGAGGTGGGCTGCGCCGGCGCGGACGTCGTCGTGGTTGCGCAGTTCGAGGATCAGCCGCGGATTGGAAGTCAGCCGGCCAAGCGCGCGGAACACGGCGACCCAGCGGATGTTGCCCTCGCCCGGCGCCCAGTGCCGGTCGGCAAAGCCGTCAGTGTCCTGGAGGTGCACATGCGTCAGCATGTCGCCGGCGGCCTCGACATAGTAGTCGACCGGCGGCGCGCCGGTGGAGACATGCGCGTAATTGGCGTGGCCGGTGTCGAGCGAGACGCGGACCCTGGCGCTTTCGAGCGCCTTGGCCAGACGCACGCGATCGCGCGGATCCTTGTCCTCGATGTTCTCGATCACGATCTCGCAGCCGGTCTTTTCCGCACGCGCGATCACCTCGGCGAGCGTCGCGCGTACGCGCTCGACAATATTGCCGCGGTTGTCCGGATAGAGATCGAGATTGTTGTGGTCCCAGGTCGTGAACGGCGAATGGATCACCATCTGCGTCGCGCCGAGGAACTCGGCGGCATCAAGCCCCTGGAGCAGGCGTTTCGTGACCGCCTGGCGGATCATCGGATCATGGCTGTCGATCTTGAAGCCCCAGAACGGCCCGTGGATGCCGAGCCGGCCGGTATGGCCCGTGAGCATCTGCTTGATCTCGCCGGCCGCGCTCCGCCAATCGCCATCGAGCAAATCCGCGCGGAAAAAATCCTGGATTTCGAGATCGCGTTGCCGTTCCAGAAGCCAGTCGCGGTGCGCGGGGATCGATTTGATGGACAATGCGGCGCCCAGTACCGGCTTCGACATGGCTTGCTCCTTGGTCGTCAGCGATGACGAGAGCAGCGCTAGACCAGTTGAGTGACAGGCCCGTGAAATGCGGGTTCCGCGACGCCGAGCAGATGTGGACATCCTTCCGGTCGCGTGCATCGAATTCAGGCAGCAGTGATCGAGTCCATGCAGACCAATGCATCAACGTGCAGCATCGGCACGTTTGTCTCCGTAGTGATCCGGAATGGAATCCTATCCCGATCTCACGTACATCGCGCACATCGATCGGCGGCCACTTCCAAGGGCATCACCCTCGATCGCGCTACATGGGGTTGGGGGACCGCATGGGGCGGGGGATTGAAGGCTGGGGCAAGGTGAGAGGTCCGGACTCCTAGGCACTCCGGACCTCGAACTTTCTACATCGAACGCGATGTCGCGCCGCCGGCCATGGGCCGTGCGGCGCGATTTCGTTGATGCGCCCTGTGAGCGGTCTTGCCCGATCAGTTCGGCACATTCCGCTCGAGATCTTCAAGCCAGGCCGCCGCGCTCGAATCCGACGGCGCGCGCCAGTCGCCACGCGGCGACAATGAACCGCCGGCCGACACCTTCGGTCCGTTCGGCATGGCCGAGCGCTTGAATTGGCTGAAGGCGAAGAAACGGCGCAGGAAGACTTCAAGCCAGCGGCGGATCTCCGGAAGGTCGTAAGCCTTGCGCCGGTCGCTCGGGAACGCCGGCGGCCATTCGCCCTTGGCGACGTCCTTCCAGGCGTGCTGCGCCATGAAGGCGATCTTGGACGGCCGCATGCCGAAGCGCAGCGTGTAGAACAGGTTGAAGTCCTGGAGCTCGTAGGGGCCGACGGAGGCTTCGGTGCTCTGCGGCTTCTCCCCGGGCTTGACCGGAACCAGCTCGGGCGAGATTTCCGCCGACAGGATCAACCCAAGCGTCCGATTCACGTCGTCGCTGAACTGCTTCGAGGCGATGACCCAGCGGATCAGATGCTGGATCAGGGTCTTGGGCACGCCGGCGTTGACATTATAGTGTGCCATCTGGTCGCCGACGCCATAGGTGCACCAGCCGAGTGCGAGTTCCGAGAGATCACCGGTTCCGATGACGATGCCGCCGTGATGATTGGCGAGCCGGAACAGGTAGTCCGTGCGCAGGCCCGCCTGCACGTTCTCGAAGGTGATGTCGTAGACCTTCTCGCCCTTGCCGAAGGGATGGCCGATGTCCTTCAGCATTTGCGTCGCCGTGGTGCGGATGTCGAGCTCCTGCCAGGTCGTCTGCAACGCCTTCATCAAAGCCAGCGCGTTGGTCTTGCTCTCGCTGCCGGTGGCGAAGCCCGGCATGGTGTAGGCGAGGATGTTTTCACGCGGCAGCCCGAGGAGGTCGACCGCCTTGGCGGCAACGATCAGCGCGTGGGTGGAATCGAGACCGCCGGAGACGCCGATGACGACACGCTTGGTGCCGGTCGCGCGCATGCGCTGCACGAGCCCGGCGACCTGGATGTTGTAGGCCTCGTAGCAGTCCTGCTCGAGCAGGCTTTCGTCGCTCGGCACGAACGGAAAGCGTTCGACCTTGCGCAGGAACCCGATATCGGCGGCCGGTGGCTTCACGGCAAAGGCGATCCTGCGAAAGAAGCCCTCGCGCTGCCGGCGGTTGTCATCGAACGTGCCCATCGAGGCACGCTCCTGCCGCAGCAGATCGAGATCGACGTCGGCGAGCGTGATCTGGCCGCCCTGCCGGAATCGCTCGCCCTCGGCCAGCAGCACGCCGTTCTCATGGATCGAGGTCTGGCCGTCCCAGGCAAGATCAGTGGTCGACTCCCCTGCTCCGGCGGCCGAATAGACGTAAGCCGCAAGGCAGCGCGCCGATGTCGATTGACACAGCAGCGCGCGCGAGCGTGCCCGGCCGATCGTGATCGGGCTGCCGGACAGATTGATCAGCACGCTCGCACCCGCCAGCGCGAGCTCCGAGGCCGGCGTCACCGGGATCCACATGTCCTCGCAGATCTCGACGCCGATGGTCAGGCCGGGGACGTCTTCGGCCGCGAACATGAGATCGACGCCGAACGGCGCGGACAGCTTGCCGATCGCAATGGCCTCACCGGCGATGCCGGCACCGGAGGCGAAATGCCGTCCCTCGTAGAACTCGCGATAGGTCGGCAGGTAGGTCTTGGGCACCACGCCCAGAACGGTGCCGCGGTGAATGACGACGGCGCAATTGTAGATGCGGGCCCCGAAGCGCAGCGGCGCACCGACGATGAGGACGGTCATCAGCTCCGAGGAGGCCTCGACGATCGCGGCGAGCCCCCGCTCGACCGCGTCGAGCAGCGGATCCTGCATGACGAGGTCTTCGATCGCATAGCCGGACAAGCACAGCTCGGGAAACACGGCAACCGCCACCGACTGCTCATGGCAGGCACTCGCCGCCGCCAGGACGGCCCTCGCATTGGCCGTGGGATCGGCCACATGGGAGGTGGTGACGCAGGCCGCCACGCGCGCAAATCCGTGGGCGTAAATCGAGTGAAAACTCATCGAGTGCAGTACCCTTGATCTCTTCGCGACCGGCGGACGTCGTCCGGCCGCCGTCGCTCCGGGCCATATTTAGCCCATCGACATGGCCCCGTGCAGGCCATTCGCCGTCATGCATAACGGATTTGCGTCCTCGCCTGCCCACCCATCCGGCGGCCTCAGGCGCTGCGCGCCAGCACGCTGGTCAGATCGTCGCGCAGCCAGCCGGCGATCCGGGGCCAGGCATGCGCATGGGTCCGCGCGCCCATGAACAGGCCGAGATGGTTGCTGGGCTCGGAGGCCGCCGCAACGAAGGCCGGCGGCGTGCCGAGGAGATTGGCGGTGGCGAGCGCCTGCGCGGCCGGGACGACGTCGTCGTCGAGCCCCGCCAACAGGAAGACCGGCGCCTTGACGTCCTTCAGATCAATCGCGCGGCCCAGCGCCGTGAAATGGCCGCCGGCGATCCGATTCTCGCGGAAAATCCAGTTGACGATCTGGAGATAATAGGTGCCGGGCAGATCGAGCGTTTCCGTGTTCCAGCGATCGAAGCGCGCGAGCAGCGCCGCGCCTTCCGCGTCCGAGAGGCTCTTCTGCAAGGCCACCGCAATATCGTCGCGGCTTGGCGCCTTCGACCAGAACCGCAGCATCTCATCACCGCTGACATTGCCGCCGCCGCGCGCGACGAGCTGGTCATAGACCGCCTCAGGCGCGTTGCGGGCGAGCCGCGACAGCGCCGAGTCGATCGAGAGGTCGACCGGCGCCCCGACCAGGACCAGCCGCCGCACCTTGGTCGGGAAACGCGCAGCATAGAGCAGCGACAGCCATCCGCCCTGGCACAAGCCGACGAGGTCGACCGGCGCGCCGATCTCGTCGACGGCGACGTTGAGATCACTGAGATAGCTGTCGATCGAGAGATGGCGCATGTCCGGCGAGGCCGAGCGCCAGTCGGTGAGATAGACCCGATCGATGCCGCCATTCTGCAGGGACTGCACCACGCTGTGGCCGGGTGCGAAGTCGGCGATCAGGGCACGGTGCAGCGCATAGGGCGCGCAGACCAGGGCCGGCGGTCCGGACCGGGCCCGCGAGCAGTCGCGCAGGCGCATGGTCGCAAGCTCCAGCGCAACGGTATTGGGCGTCGTCCACGGCAGGCTGCTGTCGTCCCGCTCCGCCGGGGCGCGCTCAAGCCACCAGAAGCAGGCATCCATGGCAAGGCGCGCCGCCGCAAACGGCCACAGCAGCGGGTCATCCGGGACATGCCCGGGTCCGCTTGGCGGTTTGCCGGTTTTCTCCACCACGTCTATCTCACCACCCTCACAGGAATGCCTCGAGGCTGACCACCGAAATGCCCCGCTCCCGAAAACTCTGGTGCGTCGCGGCCACGGAGCCGTCGAAGTCAATGCCGCGGCACGCGTCCTCGACAACGGCGACCACGAATCCCGCCTTGCGGGCATCCTCCGCCGAAAAGCGGACACAGAAGTCGAGCGCGAGACCTGCGAGAAAAACCGTCTTCAGATCGCGTTCGCGCAAATACCCGAGCAGCCCGGTCGGCGTCTTGTGGTCGTTCTCGAACAGCGCCGAATAGGAATCGATGCCACGGCGGAATCCTTTGCGCACCACGAGGCTCGCTTTGGCGAGCTCCAGATGCCGGTGGAATTCGGCGCCGGCCGTGCCCTGTACACAATGTACCGGCCAGAGCACCTGGGTGCCGTAGTCGAGCTCGATGGTCTGAAACGGCTGCCGGCCCGCATGGTTCGACGCAAAGGAGACGTGGTCATGCGGATGCCAGTCCTGGGTCAGCACCACATTGGTGAATTTTTGGGCGATGCGATTGATGGCGGGGACGACCTTCTCGCCGCCGGGAACGGCGAGTGCTCCGCCGGTGCAGAAGTCGTTCTGCACGTCGATCACCAGCAGCACGTCACGGTCGGAAATCTTCATCGCAGCTCCCATCCCATCCGCCGGCGCGACCGACGCCGAACGCTCCGCTCCAATGTCGATCTTCCCGCGCGGCTTCGCAACCACCGACCGCGTGCGGCGATCTGGCCGGACGGCCCGGCGCTCCGTCCCCGGGAATGCAACGGTTTGGCTTCGTCTGTGT
>NZ_JBFULT010000500.1:0-5620 GCF_054049755.1 Bradyrhizobium sp. P5_C11_2 | reverse complement strand
TCTTTCAGGAGAGGCCCAATGTTTAAGGGCTTTACTGTGGCAGTTGTGGCGCTGATTAGCACAGCGCAGCTTGATCAATACCTCCAACGGTCGGTACACCGACGCGGCCATGGATATGCTGCGGCAGATCAGGCGCGCGTTTGGATTTTGAGGAGCCCTTGGACAATTTGGGGCTGGTGATGAAGGGCATCTCCTGGGCTAATCTCGACGCGGAGGAGCAACGCGCCATTGCAGTGTTGGGAGCCGGGCTTCTATCGAGCTGTGTGACCCCGTTGCTCTCCTGAAATTGAAGCGGCACGGGCTCATTGTAGGCTCCCATTTGACGGCCGCTGCGCACGAGTTGCGGAGAGGCTTTGTTTTAGACGAACTCGGGGCGCGCGTGATTGCGTGATGTAACCTTATTGGCGGACTCGGTTGAGCGCGGGGATGGCGGCTTGGTTGTTTGTGATGCTGTGGRGGTGCACACAAGAACACGATGCAAAGCATGAGGACGCGGCATAAGACAGGCCCGCGCGAGTGGGTTTGGCGAGCAAATTCAGGAAGTCTGGCGCGACCGAAGCTCTTCTTCGTATTTTAGCTTTTCCAGCAGCATGTCGGTCACGAGACGCCGCAATTGCGCGTTCTCAAGTTCTAACCGCTTGATCGTCTCTATGGTGCTGGCCTCACTGAGACCGGATGGCCGGCCGTCGGCCTCCCCGCGCCGGCCATCAAGTGGCACCGACGAACCGGGCAGCTTCTTCCAGCGATGGTAGGTCATGATGCTGACACCGAGCGCCTGCGATATCTCGCGCTGGGTCTTTCCCTTGGCCGCAAGTTCTTTGGCTTGCGCCAACTTGGCCGAAATCTCCTCCGAGGCATGCCTCTTGCCAACCATGATGGTCCTCTCCGGCCAGAATCTCGCTAGTCCGAAGTAAGCGCCAGTCGTGAACGTTTGATATCTGGCGCACGCTTGCGGGCCGGTAAGAAAACGGTAATCCGCTAGCCGATCTGGGAGCGAAGCGATTGATGTTTCTTGGCTTTATCTTATCCCGTCGCGGATCATGTATCCGGCGCCGCGGATCGTGTGCAGCAGCGGCCGCTCAAAACCCTTGTCGATCTTGGAACGCAACCGCGAAATGTGCACGTCGATCACGTTGGTCTGCGGATCGAAATGATAGTCCCAGACGTTCTCCAGCAGCATGGTGCGGGTCACCACCTGGCCGGCATGTTTCATCAGATATTCGAGCAGGCGGAATTCGCGCGGCTGGAGCGTCAGCTCGTCCTTGCCGCGGGCGACGCGATGGGAGAGCCGGTCGAGCTCGAGATCGCCGACCCGGTAGAGCGTGTCCTCGGCCGGACCGCCGCGGCGGCGCGACAGCACCTCGACCCGGGCCAGCAGCTCGGCGAAGGAATAGGGCTTTGGCAGATAGTCGTCGCCGCCGGCACGCAGGCCCTTGATGCGGTCGTCGACCTGCCCGAGCGCCGAAAGGATCAGCACCGGAGTCGAGTCGCCCTGGTCGCGCAGGGCGCCGATCAGGGACAGGCCGTCGCGCTTGGGCAGCATGCGGTCGACCACCAGAACGTCATAGTCGCCGTTCTCGGCCATGGCGAGGCCTTCCTCGCCGTCGCTGGCGTGGTCGGCAATATGTCCGACTTCGCGAAACGCCTTCACGAGATAGTCGGCGGATTCGCGGTCGTCTTCGATGATGAGGAGGCGCATCGTGCGTTCGGCGGCGGTCAAGGAGGTCAACCTTCTATGAACATGGCGCGCGGGGCAATCGCATGCAAGCCAAGCGAAAGAGACTTGGGGCGGGAAAAAGGCGGGCGGTGAAGCTGGGGGGACCTCACCGCCCTAGGCCTTCCGACGGAGGGGGGCGTAATTCCACCGGAAGGTAGACTGGGGAAGCGAACGTTACGCTGCTTCCCTGAAGGGCGCCGGCGGCGGGGGCGACTGATGCCGGCGACACCCTTCATCTCGTAAGCCTCCTGGGCCCTGGCCGGGCCTAGCCCTTGGCCAGGGGCACTGCGACAAAGCGCGACTGGCCGCCGCTCTTCACGCGCATCAGGACGCTGTTCTTGTTGTCGGTCCGCGCCGTGTTGATGGCGTCGCGGACGTCGCCGGCGGTGCTGACGCTCTTGCCGCCGACTTCGAGAATCACGTCGCCCTCCTTGAAGCCGCGTTCGGCCGCGGCGCTCTTCGGATCGACTTCGGTGACCACGACGCCGTCCTTGCCGGCGCCGGCCACGGAATTCGCGGGTGCGACCGTCATGCCGAGCTTCGGCACATCGGTGCCCTTGCTCGCGCCCTTGCCGCTGTCGTTATCGGTGTCGGCCTTGGCCTCGACCGTGTTCGGCAGCTGGCCGAGGGTGAGGTTCACGACCTTGTCCTGGCCCTTGTGCAGCACGTTGAGCTTCACGGTCGCGCCGGGCGCCAAGCCGCCAATGGTGCGAGCGAGCTCGCGGGCGTCCTTGACGGATTCGCCGTTGACCGACGTGATCACGTCGCCGGACTCGATGCCGGCCTTGGCGGCCGGACCGTTCGCCTGCGGCTCCGCAACCAGCGCGCCTTCGGCCTTCTTCATGCCGAGGCTGTCGGCGATGTCTGATGTCACCGGCTGAATCTGCACACCGATCCAGCCGCGGCTGACCGAGCCCTTGTCCTTGAGCTGCGCAACCACGCTCTTCACGGTGCTGGCGGGAATCGAGAACGCGATACCGACGCTGCCGCCGGAGGGCGAATAGATCGCGGTGTTGACGCCCATCACCTCGCCGTCGGTGTTGAAGGCCGGACCGCCGGAATTACCCTTGTTCACGGGCGCGTCGATCTGGATGAAATCGTCATACGGACCGTTGCCGATGTCGCGGCCGCTGGCCGAGACGATGCCCGCCGTCACGGTGCCGCCGAGGCCGAACGGGTTGCCGACCGCGAGCACCCAGTCGCCGATCCGCGGCTTGCCGTCGGCCAGCTTGGCGAACGGGAAGTTCGAGCTGCCCTCGACCTTGATCAGGGCCACGTCGGTGCGCTGGTCGGTGCCGATCACCTTGGCGGTATAGGTCTTGCCGTCGTCGGTCGTGACCTCGACCTTGTCGGCGCCGTCGACCACGTGGTTGTTGGTCACGGCGTAGCCGTCGGCCGAGATGAAGAAGCCGGAGCCCTGGCCCTGGACCACGCGGCCGCGGCCGCCCTTCTGGCCCGGGAACCCATCCGGACCGCCGAAGCGGCGGAAGAAGCGCTCCATCGGCGAGCCCGGCTGGAACGGCGAGGAATCGTCGCCGTCATCGTTGCTCGCAGTCTTTTCCTTGAGGTTGACCTTCACCGAGATCACCGAGGGCTTCACGCGCTCGACAATGTCGGCGAAACCGACGGGACGCTCGACCTTCCGGACCTCGTTGTTGACCTGCGCATGCGCCGGGCTGGAGAACAGGTCGGCAGGCGAGGTCGACGGACTGAAGCCATAGACCGCGGCACCGAGGCCGGCGACGACCGAGGCCATCAGCGCGATCTTGCGCGCGGAGAAAACCGACCGGCGGGGCTGCCGGTAGGACGGAAGATTCGAGAGATCGGGACGATCGGTCATGCAGAGGTTCTCCAGGGCCTTGAAATCCATTTGGTGCCGGATGGCAGCACCTTACGATCCTGAAGATGGGGGCTCCCGCCTTACCGCGCGCTGGCGGCGGGGTTAAACTTTTGTAATGAAGGGGCCGGCGGATGCGGCAGTTTATCGCAGGCTGAAAACTGTGATTCCACAGGAACTTAATAGGGTTCCGGCGCCGCGCGCCAGAGCCTGATTTCCGCCGCTTCAGCCCGCCCTGACGCCTGCGATGAACTCGTCGACTTCGCGCTTCAGGGTCTCGGCCTGCTGCGACAGGTCGACGGCGGAATCGCGCGCCTCGGCCGCCATGCGTCCGGTTTCCGCGGAGGTCGAGGTGATCTGGACGATATGATTGGAGACGTCGAGCGTGCCGCGCGCGGCATCCTGGACACTGCGCGTGATGTCCTGGGTGGCGGTGCGCTGCTGGGCGGTGTCGACCTCAATGCCTGACATGATCGACGAGATCTCCGACAGCGTCTTTGAGATAGCGTCAATCGCGCCACRCGTGTCGGCGGTGATCCCCTGGATGCTGGCGACATGCGAGGTGATCTCCTCGGTCGCCTTGCTGGTCTGGTGCGCGAGGCTTTTCACCTCGGAAGCGACCACCGCAAATCCCTTGCCGGCTTCCCCTGCCCGTGCCGCCTCGATCGTGGCATTGAGCGCCAACAGGTTGGTCTGCGAGGCGATGGCCTGCACCAGCTGCACGACTTCACCGATCTTGTCGGCGGCGCCCGACAATGTGTGGATGGTGTCGCGGCTCTTCTCTGCCTGGGTCGCCGCGCCCTCGGCGCGCTGGGTCGCATCCGTGACGCGGCGGCTGATCATTCCGATCGAGTTCGTCATCTCCTCGGCGGAGCCCGCGACCGTCTGGACGCTGGCGCTGGCCTGGCTCGCGGCGCTCGCCACCGCATTGGCCTTGCTGCTGGTGTCGTTGGCGGCCTGCGAGAGGGTCTCGGCGTTGCGCTTCAGATGCACGGCCGAGGACGCCACGCGGTCGACGACGCCGGCCACGAGCTCGTTGAAGCTCTTGATCCGGGCGTCGAGATATTTCGACCGCTCGGCCTGGTGCTGCGCTTCGTGGAGCTGCTGCGCCGTGAGGCGGCGCCGCTCCAGGCCGTTGGTCTTGAAAACCTCGAGCGCGCCGGCGAGCAGGCCGATCTCGTTGGTACCGCCAAGTCCCGGAACTGATGTCTCGAACTTCTGGGCGGCGACCTCGCGCATGGCATGCACGATCGCCGCCAGCGGGTTGAGGATGCCGTTGCGCACGGCAAACCAGGTGGTGAAGCAGATCGCGATGGCGACGACCGCGATCACGCCGCAGGCGATCAGGAACCAGGAGAACGCGGCCTGTGCCTGCTGGTAGATCTGCATCGCATGGTCGCGCGCGGGCCCGCTCAGCGCGGCGAAGTCCGACGACAGGCTGGTGATTTCGTTGTTGAGATAGAGCACCGCGACGAAGCCGGTGCCGCCGCCGATGCCCAGCAGGAACAGTAATGCAGCGACGACGGCGCCGACCAGGAAGCGGATCGTCAGGTTGCTGTTCGTGAACATTGCTGAGGACTCAAAGTCTGGAATCGAATTTCGCGACAAGCTTCCAGACAAAGGTCAACAGAGCATGAAACACGCTGCGCTGCGCAGCCTACGTATCATTACGTAGCTAGCGCGATTTGGCGTCGTCGGACATCAATGCGGCGAGCTGCGCTTCTTCATCGGGCGTGAGCGGCGGTGCTGGTACGTCTGCACCATTCCGGGCGCGACGCCGGATTTGCAGCCACAACGCCAGACCGCCGCCGGCCAGCAGCAGCGGCGCGAGCAACCACAACAGCAAGGTCTGCCGCTCGAAGCGCGGCTTCAGCAGCACGAACTCGCCGTAGCGCGCCACGAGGAAGTCGAGCACCTGCGAATTGCTGTCGCCGGCCGCGATCCGCTCGCGCACCAGCAGCCGCAGATCGCGCGCAAGCGGTGCGTCGGAATCGTCGATCGACTGGTTCTGGCAGACCATGCAGCGCAGCTCGCGCGACAATTCACGCGCGCGGGTTTCCTTCGCG
>NZ_JBFULT010000499.1:0-5623 GCF_054049755.1 Bradyrhizobium sp. P5_C11_2 | reverse complement strand
CCGCAACAGCGCTCTCAAACCATGAGCGGGCATAATCGAAGTCGTTGGCATCGAATGAGCAGATGCCAATTTGATGCAAACTTACGCCCACACTTTGATGATCGACCCTCTGTATGAAGTCGCCGTGCTTCTTCCTCGCAACAGCCTGCTCGAACCACGATGACGCCTGCTGGAATCGGCCGGTACGCCGCAGGCAAATACCCACTTGGTGAAGGCTCATGCTGACGTTTTGATGATCAATCCGTCCGTTGATGTCGCCTTTCTCTTTGGCGCCAACTGCAAGCTCGAACTGCAAAAGTGCGTCGTCAGGTTTACCGACGCGGCTCAAACAATAGCCAAGTGAGTGCAGGCTCTTTCCGAGACTGTCATGATCAACTCGCCCCTCCAGGTTGCCTCTCTTCTTACTTGCAACGGCGCGCTCAAGCCACCTCTGTGCGTTCTCGTACTCACCCTTGTTGCTAAAGCAAAAACCTACCAAATGAAGACTCTTGCCGATGCTCTCGTGATCCGCGTTAGCGTTCGCCGCTTCGTACTGTTCCTTTTTGTTGACGGCCCATTCGCACCACGAACGAGCCGCATCGAACTGGCCAATATCAACGAGAGCTTGGCCTATTTCGTCGACTCCGCTCGTAGAAAAGGCAGATTCGCACTCCTCCCAATCCTGGAGTCGTATCGAGTACATCGTTAGAGCACTCGCTAGATCAGATCGACTAGGATTTTCGTGCAGTTGCCGCGCCAACTCAATCATGCGCCGGGCCTGACTTTGGATGATCGCGATATCACTGGAGCCTTGGTTCCAGGATGTGCGAGTACGAACATATGCGGAAAAAAGCTGATGCATGCGCATTTCGGCATGCCCCTCAAGCATCGCGAGATCCACACAGATATCGAGGTTCTTTTCGAACTCATCGTCGCTCCACCCGCCACCCTGTGTTAGATGGTACTTAAGTTCCGATGTGATGATCCTTTGGTAATTTAACCGCGCGGCGGCCTGCAGCAGGGCGCGTGTAGCTGAACTGAGTTGATCATAAACGCTAGAGAAACTCTCAGATGCCTCTGTGCTCAGGGCTAGCTGGACTGAAGCGATCCGGTCACGACTTACCGCTCGTCGTAGGGCACGAGCCAGCGGTACCAATTGGACCGGCAAGCCGTGCGCTTGAGATGCGACCTGATCCCGAAGCTTTGTGGGAACGCCCTCGCCACCCATTTTGTCAACGAGTTCTAGAGAGGAAGTATCCGAAAGTGGAACGACAGAAATCGCGCGCCAGCCTTGATTTTCGTACTCCATCAGCGAAGTCACCAAGACATGGCAGGGCATGCCCGCTGGTGGCAGCCAGGATCGTATCGTTTCCTCCGACTGCGCATTGTCAAAGATGAGCAAAGAAGGCGCGGCAGAAAGCGCGCTAAGCGCGCGAATTGCTTGATCTTCAAGGCTGAAGTCCGAAGGAAGATTAAGGCCGAGCCACGTTCTTCCAATTCTCGCGAGTTCGACAACGAGCCTGTCGGGCCGCGCGTCAAGAAAAAAAGTCCCGCCGGGATATCTGCTGCGGCTGCGTCGGGCGAATTCTCTGGCGACCTCGCTCTTTCCAACTCCGGCTTGACCGCGGAGAACCAAGACACCGTCGCGCAACGGATCAACTAAAATTTCGCTGATCTGTCTGAGCAATTCACTGCGGCCAACAAACGGGAGATCGCGAGGTGGAATGTTGCTTGCGAATGTCCGCGCCGGAGAGCCAACAGTGCTCCCAATTGTCAGGCCGACCGTTTGGGCTTGAATATTGCCGTAGAACCCGATGTTCGACGCAGCGGTCGGGTGCTGGTCCGCTGCTGTCAGGATTTTCCCGAAGCGTTTCCCACGTCGATCTTTTCGACAGCGAAAGTTCCCGAAACGTGAGCTTCCCCTATTCGCGCTCCAGTTCCGCTMCGGACCTTGATTTCACGAATGATGGCTTCATCGGCGTGCAAACTGCCTATATCAAGGCCGGTACTTGTACTTGCTCCGCCAGCCTTCAACGCAGCAATGAGCTGCTCTGCTAGGTCACGAGCCGGTGTCACCTCTTCCAACGGCTTTGCGTCCAAAATTTCGGCAATCACTGCTCTACGGGCAGCCGACGTCGGGGCCTGTTCCAAAGCCCGAACATCCTTATCAGCCCAACCCGCAACTTTGTCCCTGAGGGTCTTATAGCCATCTTTGACAGCTTCCCCTACAGCGCCTTTTAGAACGGCTTCACCTGCCATCCCAAGCGCTGCTGCCACCAATGCTCCGACGGTTAAGGGGTCAGTCATAGTGTGCACCTCCGCTACCTTACTATACGAGGCACCAAGAATAGATTGCAACTGTAGGACGCATCACCCCCGAAAATTGCGTCGGTGTCCCGATYGTCTTCCATGCAAACCCCGGATTGACACTGCGCCTCCACCACGACTGCGATTCGTCCTGAAACCGATCGTGCATGTTTGACGACATCCGGACACGGCCGGAAAAGATTGGAAAACGTCAGCGACGCATTTACCTTTCCGTGTAACCGGATTCGCTGATTCCCGACGGATTTGCCGCGCGGGCTGCGTGGCTGGCGACCGGCGCGGTTGGGGCGCCTCATGCGGTTGGTATCGTGAGCGCGGACGCGCGTGCGCGTCTGGCGCTGCTGCTATTGACGGCCGGATTGCTGCTGCCCAACGCAGCCGGCGCGCAGGTCATGCGCGAGTTCGGCGCGTTTGCCGGCCCGCAGAATCTCGGGCCCAGCGGCCAAAATGCACCCGGCTACGGCTTCAACGGTCTTGGCGGTCCCGCGCCGTTCGCCGCTCCCCCGGCGCCGGGTTTCGCCGGGGCCTGGGTCGGCAATGGCGGTGGGGGCGGCGGCATGCAACCGAACTACGGCTGGAACGCCGATCCGCAGGGCTTTGCCGGCGGGGCGAGGTTCGCCGGCATGCGGCAGGCCTTTGGCGGCGGCTCCGCCGGCGCTTCGCAGACCGAGACGGCGCAGACCACGTTCATGGCGATGACGCAGTTCACGCACGCCCTGCTCGATCCCGCCGTCGACGGCCGCGGCATCGGGCCCGCCGAATTCGACGCAGAGCTCTCCGCCTACGCCTCCATGGGGAACGACCGGACGCATGGCGGCATCGGACGCGAGGCCTATGGGGCGGTCTACGGCAAGCCCTCGCTCGCTGCCCCGCGCTGGAACGTCTGGGCCGCCGGCTTCGGCGGCTCGCAGGTATCGACCGGCGGCACCGGCTCGGCCAGCCGGAGCTTCGGCACGGTGGTTGGCGCCGACTATTGGCTGTCGCCGCAGACGCGGATGGGATTTGCGCTTGCCGGCGGCGGCACCGGCTTCGCCAATAATTTTTCGAGCGGCCACTCCGATCTGTTCCAGGCCGGCGCCTTCGTCAGGCATACGGCCGGATCGGCTTATGTCGCCACCGCGCTTGCCTATGGGTGGCAGGCCATCAGCAACGATCAAGCGGTGGCGCCGGCCGGCTCCGACTTCAACACGGCGATCAACGCCAACGCCTATTCCGGCCGGATCGAAGGCGGCTATCGTTTTGCCATGCCCTGGCTCGGCGTCACGCCCTATGCGGCGGCTCAGGCCACCACCTTCCGCCTGCCCTCCAACGCGACGCAGCCACCCGACGCGGCCAACGGGTTTGCGGCAGCGCCTAGCGGCGACAGTTTCACCGACGGCCGTACCGAGCTCGGCCTGCGCACGAGCGCTTCCTTTGCGCTGTTGGGCAGCGTGATGAACCTGCGCGGGCGGCTCGCCTGGGCGCATGATTTCAGCGCGGGGCAGTCGATCCCGGCGGCGTTCCAGTCCCTGCCCCGTCAGGGATTGATCACGAACGGCACGACATTGGCGTCGAACGCGGCGCTGACAGGCGTTGCGATCGAGCTGCGCGACCTGAACGGCTGGTCGGCTGCAGTGAATTTCGACAGCGAAGTGTCGAGCCTGGTGCGCGCCTACACCGGCAAGGCCGTGCTGCGCTACGCCTGGTAGGCGCCCTCAATACGTCTCCAGCCGCATTCCGTCATAGGCCGGCACCACCCCGGCAGGCAGCGACTGCCGGATCACCTCGTAATCGACGTCGGCCGTCATGTTGGTGATGACGGCGCGCTTCGGCTTGAAGCGCTCGATCCAGGACAGCGCGTCGTTGATGCTGAAATGGCTGACATGGCTGGTGTAGCGCAGACCGTCGACGATCCAAAGGTCCAGATTTTCCAGCGCGCCCCAGCTCTCGCGCGGGATGTCGTTGAGGTCGGGCGTGTAGGCGGCGTCCCCGATGCGATAGCCGAGTGCGGGAATGGCGCCGTGCTGCACCAGGAAGGCCGTCATCGTCACCGCGCCGCCCTTTCCCAGGATGGTCTGGCTTTCGCCGGCCTCGATCGAATGCCGGGTCAGGATCGGCGGATAGTCGCTGCCCTCCGGCGAGATGAAGCAATAGGAGAACCGCGCCAGGATGTCCTTCGCGGTCGACTGGTTGAAATAGGTCGGAATACGCCGCCGCATGTGCATGACCACCGAGCGCAGATCGTCCATGCCGTGGGTCTGGTCGGCGTGCTCGTGGGTCAGGAACACCGCGTCGATGTGGTCGACATTGGTCGAGAGCAATTGCTCGCGGAGATCCGGCGAGGTGTCGATGACAATGCGCGTGGTGCCGTGCTCCGAGGTCCGTTCGACCAGCAGCGAACAGCGGCGACGCCGGTTCTTGGGATTGTTGGGATCGCAGGCGCCCCAGCCGAGTGCCGGACGCGGCACGCCGGCGGAAGAGCCGCAGCCCAGGATCGTCAGCGTCAGCGTCATGCGGCTCCCAGATTCAGGCTGTCACCTTGGAAAACAGGTGGAAGAAATTCTCGGTGGTCTGGCGTGATATCTCTTGAAGCGACACGCCACGCGTTTCGGCGAGCACCTTGGCAACCTCGACCACATAGGCCGGCTCGTTGCGTTTGCCCCGGAACTTGCCGGGCGCAAGATAGGGCGAGTCTGTTTCAACCAGAATACGGTCAGGCGGCAATTCGCCCGCGAGGGCGCGAAGGGCCTCCGATTTCTTGAAGGTCAGGATGCCCGTGAAGCCGATATAGAGCCCCAGCGAAACCGCCTTCAGCGCCAGCTCGCGCCCACCCGTATAGCAATGCAGCACGGCGTTAAACGATCCCTTGGCCGTCTCCTCTTCCAGGATACGGCCGCAGTCTTCGTCGGCCTCGCGGGTGTGGATCACCAGCGGCAGGCCGGTGGCGCGGGCGGCGGCGATATGAGCGCGAAAGCCCCTCGCCTGTGCCTCGGGCGAACCGTTATCGTAGAAATAGTCGAGCCCGGCCTCTCCGAGCGCGACGACCTTGGGATGCCGCGTTAGCGCGATCAGCTCGTCCGGCGCGATGCCGTCCTCTTCATCCGCGTTGTGCGGATGAGTCCCGACCGAGCAATAGACTTCGTCGTAACGCTCGGCGATGGCCAGAAGCTGGTTCAGCTTCCGTACCCGCGTCGAGATCGTGACCATGCGCTTGATGCCGGCCGCACGCGCGCGCGACACGATCCCGTCGAGGTCTTCCGCAAAGTCCGGAAAATCCAGATGGCAGTGGCTGTCGACCAGCATGGTGCGATCGTCCTACGCCGCCGGCTCGATGTAGCGC
>NZ_JBFULT010000498.1:0-5627 GCF_054049755.1 Bradyrhizobium sp. P5_C11_2 | reverse complement strand
GGCGTGATCTACGTGACGTCGCACAACGCCACGATGGCGGTCGATGCCAAGACCGGCAAGCAGATCTGGAAGTCCAAGATCGAATATCCCGCCGAGACGCCGCGCATCGTCTGCTGCGGCATCATCAATCGCGGCGCCGCGATCTACGACGGGAAGGTGTTCCGCACCACGCTCGACGCCAACGTGATCGCGCTCGATGCCAAGGACGGCAAGGAGCTGTGGCGGCAGAAGGCGGCGGACATCAAGGAAGGCTATTCGATGACGGTGGCGCCGCTGGTCGCCGACGGCGTCGTCATCACCGGCATCTCCGGCGCCGAGTTCGGCACCCGCGGCTTCATCGACGGCTGGGATCCGGCCACCGGCAAGCATCTGTGGCGCACTCATTCGATTCCCTCACCGGACGAGCCCGGCGGCGACACCTGGAAGGGTGACACCTGGAAGCTCGGCGGCGGCTCGACCTGGATCACGGGGTCTTACGATCCCGAGCTGAACACGGTCTATTGGGGTATCGGCAATCCCGGCCCGTTCAACTCGGCGGTGCGTCCGGGCGACAATCTCTACACCTGCTCCGTGCTGGCGATGGATCCCAAGACCGGCAAGATCAAGTGGCACTACCAGTTCTCGCCGAACAATCCGTTCGACTATGACAGCGTGGCCGAGATGGTGCTCGCCGACATGAATGTCGAGGGCAAGCCGACCAAGGTCTTGATGGATGCCAACCGCAACGGCTTCTTCTACGTGCTCGACCGCACCAACGGCAAGCTGCTCGCGGCCAATCCATACGTAAAGGTCAACTGGGCGACCGGCATCGACATGAAGACGGGCCGCCCGATCGAGACGGACGTTTCGAAGGACGCGCGCGAGGGCAAGAAGGTCACGGTGTATCCCTCGATCCTCGGCGGCAAGAACTGGGAGCCGATGTCGTTCAATCCGCAGACCGGTCTCGCCTACGCCAACACGCTCGCCTTCGGCGGCAGGTACAAGACCGAGCCCGTCACCTTCAAGCAGGGTGAATGGTATCTCGGCATGGACCTCACCGATCTCTGGGAATGGGGCGACGGTCCGCGCGGTCATCTGAAGGCGATCGATCCCATGACCGGCAAGGCGAAGTGGGAAGCACCAAGCGACATCCCGCGCTTCTCCGGCGTGCTCTCGACCGCGGGCGGCGTCGTGTTCTCGGGCGCGCTGACCGGCGAGTTCGAAGCCTTTGATGCCGACACCGGCAAGAAGCTCTGGCAGTTCCAGACCGGCTCCGGCATCGAGGGACAACCGGTGACCTGGCAGCAGGACGGCGTGCAGTATGTCGCCGTGACCAGCGGCTATGGCGGCGTCTATTCGCTGTTCTCCGGCGACGAGCGGCTGGCCAAGGTGCCGCCCGGCGGCTCGCTCTGGGTCTTTGCGGTCAAGCAGTAGCGGCAAGACGTGCTGAAAGAGGTATCTCACAGGACGGCGGCGGTTTTCGCCGCCGTCGCGGCGCTGACGGTCGCGCTTGCGGCGACCGTTCGTGCCGCGGATGACTCGAATGCCAACCCCGTGCAGGTGCAGATCGACCACGGCAAGTCGACCTATGCCTCGAAATGCTCGCACTGCCATGGTCCCAACATGATGAACTCCGGCACCATCACGCCGGATTTGCGCGCGTTTCCCGACGACAAGACGCGCTTCGTCACCACGGTGAAGAACGGCAAGAACAACAAGATGCCGCCCTGGGCCGACATCCTCAGTGACGACGAGATCGGAGATCTCTGGGTCTTCATCTCGAGCCGGAGGAAGCCATGACGGGCTGGCGCACCGCCGCATGGAGCGTTGCCGCGACCCTCACGGCCGCGACGGCTGCTCATGCCGCAGACGGTCCCTTGAAGATCTGTCTCGACGAAGACCGGCCGCCGCTCTCGGTGCATCACCGCGGCAAGCCGGACTCCGGCTTCGACGTGCTGCTGGCGCAGGCGATCGCGGAGCGGATGGGACGACCACTGACAATCCAATGGTTCGAGAGCAAGCTCGACGAGGATTCGAGCCCGCAATTGGAGGCCAACGCACTGCTCTCGGACGGGCGCTGCTCGCTCGTCGGCGGCTACGCGCTGACACAGGACTCTCTCGTCGCGCCCGGCATGAAGACCGCGCGGCTGCCGGATTTTGCCGGCGCCACGCGTGACGACCGGCGCCGCCGGGTCGCGCTCGGCGTGCTCGCGCCGACCCAGCCTTACGTCTACGCGCCGATGACGGTCGTGCTCGGGCCGAAGGCGCGCGGCCGCAAGATCGGCGACATCGGCGATCTCGCCGGCCTCCGCCTCGCGATCGAGAGCGGCTCGCTCGGCGACGCCATCCTGATGACCTTCGACAAGGGGCGACTGATCGACAGCATCACGCATCTCGTGCCCGGCCGCGGCGATCTGCTCGGCGCGCTCGACCGCGGCGATTTCGACGCGACGCTGATCGACCTCGGCCGCTTCGACGCCCATCGCGCCGCGCATCCCGAGACGGCGATCACCGCGTCGGGCTATTATTATCCGATCGGCGCCAATCGCGGCTATGTCGGGCTTGCGAGCGAGCCCGCCCTGATCGATGCCGCCAACAAGGCGCTGACCGCGCTTGCTGYCGAGGGCAAGATCGCCGAATTCGGCAAGCAGGCCGGTCTCACCTACCTGCCGCCGCGCGAGCCCGCCATCCTCGGCGAGGTCTGGAGGCAGATCATTCAGCGGTGAGATAGCTCGTCATTCCGGGGCGCCCGCGCTCCGCCGTCATACCCCGCGAAAGCTGGGCATCCAGTACGCCGCGGCCCATCGATCCGAACACAACCGCCTCGGAGGACAGGATCGCCCGGTCAAGTGTTCAGGCCGGGCGATGACAGCGAGAATGTGGCGAGACTATCGTCCAACGCGCCAAAGCACTGATTTCGTTTCCGTGCTATGTGTTGTGCTTCATTTCGACGCCCCGGTGTCCTCGTGAATTCCCCGGCCATCCCGCCCGCCACAAGCCTGCGCGATCTCCTCACCCGGGAAATCAAGACAAGCGAGCTGCTGYGCGCGCTGATCGTCGTCGGCCCGTTCGTCGCCGCCTATTTCATCTCGCGCGAAACGGCGCTGCTGAATCTCGGGCTGATCGCGGTTTCACTGCTCATTCCCGCGCTGCGGCTGCGGCTGGCGCCGAAGGCGGTCGCATTGCACGACCTCGCGATCCTCGCCACGTTTGCCACGCTCTTCCTCGCTGCCCCGATCAAGCCGCTGTTCGTCGTGCTGACCGCGCTCGCCGGTTTCCTTGCCGTGGCGGTAACGCGCCATGGCGAGCACTTCCGGACATTGGGCAACTGGGTGTTCATCCCCGCCGTCTATCTCGCCTGCGAGGTGCGGGAGGGCGTGACCGCCTCGGAGGCCCTGCGTCATGCCGGCGTGATCGCCGTGTCGTCTCCGATTGCGCTGGCGCTGGTTTGTGGCGTCCAGATGTACGACCAGCGGCGACGCGACGGCGCCTTGACGACATCGTTCGAACCGCCAGCGGCCAAGTGGTTTCTACCCGCGACGGCAACCGCCATGGCGGTCTTCGCTGCGGCGGCGCTGGTCGAGATCCTGGATCTCGACGAGGGGCAATGGGTGATATGGTCGGCCGCAAGCGTCGTCGTCGGAGATCTCTCGGCCTCCACCGACAAGCTGAAGCAACGGGCTATCGGCGCATTCGTCGGCGTCCCGCTCGGCTTTATCGCCGGCATCGCGCTGCCGGAGAGCCGCGTCGGCTATGCGCTCGCGGTTCTCGCGGCCACCCTCACGCTGACCTCATTCTCCCGCTACATCGTCGGATTTGGCCTGCGCTGCTTCTTCATTGCGCTGGCAGCCTCCTTTGCCGGCGGCGCCAGCGGCATCGCCGAGGAGCGCGTCGCCAACGTGATCACGGGCGGCGCGTTCGGCATCATTGCGGTGGTCGTGACCGAAATTGTCTGGCAGCGGGTCGTGCGGAAGGCTCGATCACCGGAGTGAGGCGCGCGCAATCGCAGTGCCGTCCCCTCGAATGCGCCAATCTGTCTCGCCTCCCGCTCGTGGCAGAGGCGGCATGATGCAGTACCTTCGGTCAAAATCAGGAGGGAATCATGTCCGCAAAATTCGATCGCCGCCATTTCATCGCCGCCGGCACCACCGCACTCGCGATGCCCTTCGTCTCGCGCAGCGCCACGGCACAAGGTACATCGCAAGGTACTTGGCCATCGCGGCCGATCCGCATGATCTGCAGCTATCCGGCTGGCGGACAGACCGACCTGCTCGCGCGCGCATTCGGCGAATTCATCTCGAAACAGGTGGGCAAGACCGTCGTCGTCGAGAACAAGCCGGGCGCCTCGGGCGCGATCGGCACGGCTGAGGTCGCCCGCGCGGAACCCGACGGCCATACCGTGCTGTGCTCGATCTCGACCACTTACATCATGAACCGGGTGGTGATGAAGAATCCCGGCTACGACATGGACAAGGATCTGACGCTCGTCAGCGTCATTCCGGGCGCCGGCCTGTTGCTGGTGGCGAACCCGAAAACCGGCGTCAAGACGCTGGAGGATTTCGTCGCCTTCGCGCGCAAGAGCGGCAAGGTGAATTTCGGCACCTATAGCGCGGGTTCCGCCCCGCATATGACGATCAACGAGCTCAACAAGCAGTATGGCCTCGCCATCGAGCCGATTCACTACCGCGGCGAAGCCCCGATGTGGACGGGCATGCTGGAAGGCACGCTCGACGCCGCGATGGGCAGCTACACGGCCGCGCAATCCGTCCTGCAAAGCGACCGTGGCACCGTGTTCGCGGTGCATTCGAAGAAGGTCGACGCAATTCCGGCCGTCAAGACCCTCCCCGAGCAGGGCGCGACCTCGAAGTTCTTCACGGTTAGCGGCTTCTCCGGCTGGGCGGTGCCGAAGGCGACGCCGCAGCCGATCGTCGACCGGCTGGCCGAACTCTGCGTCGCCGCCAACAGCGATCCGAAGGTGAAGGAGGTTCTCAACACCTTCGTGCTCGAACCGGCGATCGGCTTCAAGGAGACCAAAGCGCTGTATCAGCGCGAACTGCCGATCTGGATCGAGAGCGCGCAATCGCTCGGGCTGGAGCCGGTCTGAAGCGGGAGGCAAGGCGCCGGTCGCGCCTTCGCGGCGCCGGCGTCCGACCAAAGCCTAGTGTCGGAAACGCATTTTCCCGCTATGATTGTGCGACGCTGGCGGAAGACCCCGCCGGCGCGGACGAGAAAGGCCGATCGCATGACCCCGGATGGCGTCGCCGTAGCCGTCTTGATCATCCTGCTCTTTCCGATGGGCTATTTCACGCTGGCTTCGCCCGCCTTCCTGCTGGTGAAGCTGGATATCCAGCCCGTCACGCAGCTGCTGCGCGGAATKTTCAATGCGCATTTTCTGGTGATGCGGGTTGCCGGAATCATCGGAGCGGTAGCTTTCCTGCTCGACGGTCGCCTRCTCGCTGCGATGGGCGTCGGCCTGATTGCCGCCTTGGCATTCTACGGACGCCGCTGGTTCATGCGGCGGATGGATGACCAGCTCAGCGCGAGGGACGCCGGCGATGCCGAAGCCACGCGTCGGCTGCGCCGGCTGCATTGGAGCGGAATGTTGGGCAACGCAGTGCTGCTGGTCGCTCTCGTGGCCAGCATTCCCT
>NZ_JBFULT010000497.1:0-5635 GCF_054049755.1 Bradyrhizobium sp. P5_C11_2 | reverse complement strand
GCGCTCGGCCGCGGACTCGAGCGCGGCCTGCGCGGGCTTCTGGCCGGAGAACGCCTGCTCCAGCTCGTCCTCGATCGCGCCGCGGATCAGGACGAAGGAGCCGAGCCGGATGCCCTTCGAGTTCTCCGTCGGCGGATGCAGCGTGACCTCCTCGAACGAGATCGAAGAGCCCGGATTGCGCTCGTAAAAGCCCTGCGCGCGCGTCAGCTCATAGGCGGCGCGGGTGATCGGCAGATAGCCGGTGTTCTGGTGCCAGGCCGCCTGCACGCCGGGCTGCGACAGATAGGCGAAGAACCGTGCCACGCCCTTGTATTCCTGGCGCGGGCGGTCGCGCAGCACCCACAGCGTGGCGCCGCCGATGAGCGAGTTCTGCGGCGCGTCCTTCACGTCGGGCCAATACGGCATCATGCCGTAGCCGATCTCGAACTTCGAATTCGCCTTGATGTCGGCGCGCGTCGCCGAGGAGCCGATGAAGATGCCGCATTCGCCGTTCTGGAAGCGCGGCTCGGCCGACTGCCCGCGGCCGCCATAGTCGAACACCTTGGTCTTCTGCCATTCGGCGAGCTGGGCGACGTGCTTCACGACGACGGGATTGCTGATGGTCAGCTCCGCATCCAGCCCCGCAAAACCATTGGCGCGGGTCGCGAGCGGCAGATTATGAAAGGCGGAGAAATTCTCGACATGAATCCAGGACGGCCAGGACGTGGTGAAGCCGCAAGCCGCGCCGCGGTCGCGCAGGCGTTTGGCGGCGGCTCCCAGCTCCGGCCAGGTCTTCGGCGGCTTGTCCGGATCGAGGCCCGCGTCGCGGAACATGGTCTTGTTGTAGTACAGGATCGGCGTCGACGAATTGAACGGGAAGGACAGCAGATTGCCGGCCGCATCGGTGTAATAGCCGGAGACCGCGGGAAGGTAATCGTCGAGCGAGAACGGCTCGTTCATGTCCCGCATCATGCTGAACACGGGATAGATCGCGCCCTTGGCCGCGGTCATGGTGGCGGTGGCGACCTCGTTGACCTGGACGATCGCGGGCTGGCTGCGCGAGCGGAAGGCGAAGATCGCCGCGGTCACCGTCTCGGTGTAGTTGCCCTTGTAGCTCGGCACGATCCGGTAATCGGACTGCGAGGCGTTGAAGTCGGAGGCGAGCTTCTCCAGCTGCCGGCCGAGCTCGCCGGACATTGCGTGCCACCACGCGATGTCGGTGGCGGCGCGGGCCGGAGAGGCCAATGTGAGGGCGATGAAAGCGGCGACGGCCTGCAAAAGGCGCAATGCTGAAATCACGATGGCTCTTCCCGTGTCGCGCGGCGAAAGGCGACTATAGCCTGCTTAAGGCGCGGCATCTGCGGTTTCAACCGGGAATGAGCGCTGGCCGCGCCGCACAAACGTTCCGCGGGACGAGCCGGGATGGCCTTCCTTTGACCATCTGCTAGATTGCATTGAACCTTTTCCTCCTGCCATAGACTCCACCACTGAGGGGTTGAGTGTGCCAGTGTTGAACCGTGCCGAACTCTCGCGGACCGGGGTGGTTTTTGTCGCGCTTCTGCTCGCCACAGTGTCGATGGGCATGTGCGCGGCGGGCGCCGTTGCGCGCGAATTCCGCGCCGCCGACACCCAGACCGAGGATTACCCGACCGTCCAGGCGCTGCGCTACATGGGCGCCCTGATCGCCGAGCGCACCGCCGGCCGGCACGAGATCAAGGTGTTTCACTCCCGCCAGCTCGGCGAGGAGAAGGAGACGATCGAGCAGACCCGGGCCGGCGCGATCGACCTCAACCGGACCAATGTGGCCCTGATCGGCAATTTCGTGCCGGCGATGAACGTGCTCGCCATGCCGTTCCTGTTCCGGTCCATCGAGCACATGCAGAAGGTGCTGGACGGGCCGATCGGCAGCGAGATCCTGGACAGCTTCGAGCCCTACGGCTTCGTCGGGCTCGCCTTCTACGATTCCGGCGCGCGCTCGATCTACAACGGCGTCCGCCCGGTGAAGAGCATCGCCGACCTCAAGGGTCTGCGGATCCGGGTGCAGCAATCGGAGTTGATGAGCGAGATGATCCGCTCGCTCGGCGCCGAGCCGGTCGAGCTGCCCTATGGGCAGGTGCTCACGGGGCTTGCGACCCGCCTGATCGACGGCGCTGAAAACAACTGGCCATCCTTCGTGACGACAGACCACTACAAACATGCCGGCTACCTGGCGCTCACCGAGCACACGATGAGCCCCGAGGTGCTGGTGATCTCGCTCAAGGCCTGGCGCAGCCTGTCGGAGCGCGACCAGCAGATCTTCAGGGAGGCGGCGGCGCGCTCCAGCCGCTTCATGCGCGAGAAATGGCGCGACCTCGAGGAGCAGTCGCAGCGCAAGGCGCAGGCCGCCGGCATCACCGTCGTCAGGGACATCGACCGCATGCCGTTCGAAGCGGCGATGGCGCCGATCTACGCCAAGGCCGCGCGCGATCCCGCCGCGGCCGCGCTGATCGAACGCATTCGCAAGGTGGAGTAGAGCTTCTTGGCTGGACTCGGACACAGCGAGACCGCGGACAGGCCGCCCGGCCCGATCGGGCGGCTGCGCGCGCGTCTCGTCGGCGTGTTGCGGGCGGTGCCGATCCGCTGGCGCATCCTGTCGATCGCGGCGCTGAATTCCGCCGTGGTGGTGGTGCTGGTCGCGATGATCTGGAACGGCGCGCAGGTGCTGGGCTCGGCCTGGGACGACGTCCGCCAGGTACGCGAATCCGACAGGATCCTGGCGCTGCTCGAAAGCGAGACCGGGCGCCTGCATAATCTGATCCACCGCTACATCAACCAGCCGAGCCCGGACCTGTTCGCCGAGATCCTGCTGCTGCGCGAGGCGGTGCTGGGCACGCTGACCAACCGCGCCGCCAAGGACCCGATGCTGGCGGGCTCGGTCGAGGAGCTGGAGCGCACCACCGACCGCTTCCTCAACGGTTTTGGCGAGCTGCGCAGCGTGCAGGCGACCATCGCAAAAACCTATGAGGAGCAGGTGCAGGGCCCGGCCAGGGACATGGCCGGCCTGTACTCCATCATCGAGGGCGCCACCGGCCACCGCGACGCCCTGATCTGGCCCTCGCTCGGCAAGTCCCGCGAGGCCTTCACCGCGATGCTGGTGGCGGCCAATTCCTACTATCTGTCGCTGTCGCCGGCCGCAGCCGACGAGGCGCGGCGCAACACCGAGACGATCGAGAAGACCGTCCCGGTGATGCTCGATCTCGCCGACAACGACCTCCAGCGCATGGCGCTGCAAAAGCTCGCCACCCGCACCACGGCGCTGCGCGAAGGCTTTGCAAAACTCTCCGAACAGCTTTCGAGCCGTACCGAGCTGTTGCGCAACACCATCGACGCCAGCCAGGCCGAGGCGATCGGCGCCATCGACGACCTCTCGACCAAGATGCGCCAGCGCGAGCAGAAGGCGCAGGGGACCTTCGACCGCACGCTGGCGGACATTTCTCGCCGAGTCCTCTCCATTGCGGTGATCTTCCTCGGCATCATCCTCACTGCCGGCGTGCTGATCGCGCTGTCGATCCGGCTGCCGCTCCAGCAGATCATGGCGGCGATGCGCGCGATCACGCTCGGCGATCTCGACCGCGAGGTGCAGGGCACGCGCGCGCGAGACGAGGTCGGGGCCATGGCGCGCGCGGTGGAGGTATTCCGCGAGAACGCGATCGCCAAGCGCGAGACCGAGGACGAGCTGCGCGCCTCGAAGGAAAAGGCCGAAAGCGCGCTGCTCGAGCTCAATGCCGCGCAGCAGAACCTGATCGATGCCGAACGGCTCGCGGCGCTGGGCGGCCTCGTCGCGGGCGTCGCCCACGAGGTCAACAACCCGATCGGCATCAGCCTGACGGTCGCTTCCAGCTTTGCCCGGCGCACCGAGATCTTCGAGGCCCAGCTCAAGGGCGACGGCGGCCTGCGCCGCTCGCAGCTCGAGGAATTCGTGCAGTCCTCGCGCGACGCCTCGCAGCAGCTCGTCGCCAACCTGCAGCGCGCGGGCGAGCTGATCCAGTCGTTCAAGCAGGTCGCGGTCGACCGCTCGCATGCCGAGCGGCGGCAGTTCTCATTGAGCGAAGCCACCGAGCAGATCATCGCGAGCCTGCGCCCCGTGCTGAAGCGCTCGCCGATCACGCTCCAGGTCGACGTGCCCGAGGGACTGCTGCTCGACGGCTATCCCGGCTCCTACGGCCAGATCCTGACCAACCTGTTCCTCAACGCCGCCAACCACGCCTTCGCCGACGGCCGCGCCGGCACCATCACGATCTCGGCGCGGCCGCGCGGCGCCGACGACATCGAGATCAGCTTCGCCGATGACGGCGCCGGCATGACCCCTGACGTGCAGCGCCAGGCCTTTGACCCTTTCTTTACCACCCGGCGCAATGAAGGCGGCACGGGACTCGGCCTCCATATCGTCTATAACCTCGTCACCCAGCAGCTCGGCGGGCGGATGATGCTGGAATCCAAGCTGGGACAAGGCACTACTTTTCGCATTATCATGCCCCGCCTCGCCAGGGGCGGCACGCAAAGCACAGAGACTGACGGGACTTCTCAATGGCCGAACAGGACGATGTCCTCCACCTGATCGACGATACCGGTACCGCGTCGGAGGATAACACCGCCCGGAAATGGAAAATCGCCGTCATTGACGACGATCCGGCGGTGCATGACGGCACCCGCTTCGCGCTGTCCGACTACAGCCTCAACGGCCAGGGCCTGGAGATTCTCTCGGCCCATTCCGCGGCCGAAGGCCGCAAGCTGATGGCCGCGCACAACGACATCGCCGCGGTGCTGCTCGACGTCATCATGGAGACCGACGTCGCCGGCCTCGAGCTCGTCGAGTTCATCCGCAACGAGATCAAGAACGAGACCGTGCGCATCATCCTGCGCACCGGCCAGCCCGGCCAGGCGCCGGAGCGGCGCGTGATCGTGCAGTACGACATCAACGACTACAAGGCCAAGACCGAGCTCACCGCCGACAAGCTGTTCACCTCGCTGACCGCGGCGCTGCGCTCCTACCAGCAGCTCGAGCGCATGGTGCAGACGCGGCGCGGGCTCGAGATCATCATCGACGCCGCCTCGACGCTGTACGACTTCAAGTCGATGCAGCGGCTCGCCGAGGGCGTGCTGACCCAGCTTGCCTCGCTGCTCAATGTCGACTGCGCCGGCATACTGGTCCTGCGCGACAATGGCGGCGTCGATCCGGAGCTCTCGGTGCTCGCCGGCAGCGGCTGCTACAGCCGCTTCATCGGCACCACCTCGTCACGGGCGCTCGATCCCGATCTGCGCGACATGGTCGAAGCCGCCTTCCAGCGCCGCAAGAACGAATTCGCCGACCACCGCAGCGTGATCTATCTGCGCACCGGAAGCGGCCGCGAGGTGGTGGTGCTGCTCCAGGCCGAGCGCGAGCTGTCGGAGACCGACCGCTCGCTGGTCGAGATCTTCTCGAGCCGGCTCTCGATCGCGTTCGACAACGTGATCCTCTATCAGCAGCTCCAGGACGCCAACACCCAGCTCGAGGACCGGGTCGCCCAGCGCACCCGCGCCCTGATGCAGGCCAACCGCCGCCTGTCGGCGCAATGGCTGCGGCTGCAGCGCGCCAACGGCTTCAAGAACGAAATCCTCGGCACCGTCGCCCACGACC
>NZ_JBFULT010000496.1:0-5657 GCF_054049755.1 Bradyrhizobium sp. P5_C11_2 | reverse complement strand
ATTCAACAAGTGTGCAGTGCATGATAATAGCAGGCGATCTCGTCGATCGATTGGCAATGATCAATGCGGGCTGCCACGGAGACACGGCAACGGGGCACACGCCGGCAGGAACTCACGTACTGCTTCGGCCCATTTCGACTGGTTCCYCGCCGTCAGTTGCTGCTTCTCGACGGACGCCCCGTCAAACTGGGCGGGCGCGCATTCGAGCTCTTGCAGCTGCTGGTGCAGCGCTGCGGCGAGCTGGTCAGCAAGAATGAGCTGATGGCGGCGGCCTGGCCGGGCACCTTCCTCCACGACAGCAATCTCAAGGTCAACATGTGGAGCTTGCGGCGTTCGCTGGGGGATACCCAGATCGAGCCCGTTTACATCGCCACCGTGGYGCGCCGCGGGTACAAGTTCATCGCGGATGTGCAAATCAGCATCGGCGAGATCGAGGACRATCTGGCGCTTGCCGATCCGCTTCCCCTGTCCAATCCGCCATTGTTGCGCGGCATCGTTGGTCGCGAAGCGGAAATCGTCGAAATCGCCGATCTGTTGGCCGACAACAGGCACGTGACCTTGGCTGGCGCAGGAGGGATCGGCAAGACGACCGTTGCCGTGGCCGTCGCCCAGGCGTTTGCACCACGGTGTCGCGACGGCGTCTGCTTCGTCGACCTCGCAACAATTTCCGATCCGACGCTGTTCGGCGCGGCGCTGGTGACGGCACTGAGCATCAGAGGCAATACGGACAACGGTCTGGCCGCGGCTCTCGATTATTTGAGACCGCGGCAGATGCTGCTCGTTCTGGACAATTGCGAGCATGTTCTGCCCGCCGCCACGATCTTTGCCGGCAAGTTCATGGCGGACACATCGCCTTGCAGGCTGCTTGCGACGAGCCGCGAACCGCTCGGCACCGCCACCGAGCATGTCGTGCGGCTTGGTTCGCTGGCCTCACCGAAGTCTGGCCATGCCCTGACGGTCGATCAGGCCGTGAAGTTTCCGGCGGTGCAGCTGTTCGTCCGTCGCGCCGCCGAATGGTCGGACTACCAGTTCGCTGACGATGATTGCGAGGACGTCGCCTCGATCTGCCACTCGCTCGACGGCCTTCCGCTGGCGATCGAACTGGCGGCGGCCCAGATCGGCAGGTTCAACCCTCGCGAATTGGTGGCGCTGCTCGACCAGAAGCTGGGTTTTCGCGCCCCCAGCGCCGAGGGCGCGCCGCCGCGCCATGAAACCCTGATGGCGACGATCGACTGGAGCTTCCGGCTGCTGTCGCAGAAGGAAGCGAGACTTTTCGCGTCGCTGTCGGTGTTCAGTGACGCCTTTGATGCCGAGGACGCGGTTTTCGTCGCGGAGGCGGCGGGGCTCACCCCGGTCGACGTCGTCACCGGCCTCGGCAGTCTCGTCGCCAAATCGCTGTTGAGTGCGCAGGCCCGGGGCGCGAGCCTGCGCTACCGGCTGCTCGACAGCACACGGCGGTATGCCGCCGAGCGGCGCCAGGCCGATCCGGCCTGCGGCCAGGCACGGCGCCGTCATGCACTATGCGTCCTCGCGTTGTTCGAACAGTCCGAGGAGGAGTGGAACTGGCGCGAGCCGACCGATTGGACCCAGCGCTACCTCGGTCGCATCGCCGATATGAGAGCTGCGCTGTCTTGGGCATTCGGCGAGGAAGGCGATACCGTCCTCGGAATCAGGCTCACGGTTGCGGCGATCACCTTGTGGTCGGAAACCTCCATCCTGTCGGAAGCGCAGGCACGATTGGAGGACGCGCTCGCCCTGGCCAAGACGGTCGCGTGCGATGATCTGTCGAAGGCAAGGCTCGCCTGCGCCCTTGGATGGAGCCTGTTCTACGCTCGCAAGATGTCGAATGAGAACGAGGTTGCCTGGCTCGATGCGATCGCCTTTGCAAGGCGGGCCGGCAACATCGAGTATCAGCAACGTGCGCTGGTGGGCTTTGCCTTTTACCTGTTGCAGATCGGCCGGATTGCGCGCGCCATAACCTATCTCGAGGAGGCCACCGCGCTCGCCGACCGGGACCGCGACCTGACGGCAACGTCCGAAGCCGATCGCGCACTCGCCTGGGCCCGCGCCTTTGCCGGCGAATTGAGCAAGAGTCGCCCGGTTCTGGATCGTCTCGCGGCGACCTATTCGCTGGCAGAGGGCCGTTCGCGCAAGGATGCGAACGAGGTCTACCGGTTCATCACCGTTCGCTTCAACCTGCCATTCGTGGCGTGGATGCAAGGGCAAGCCGATTACGCGGCAAGACTGGCCCGCGACGCCGTCGACGCCGCGGACCGCAGCGGCCATTGGGTGTCGCAGTCGAACGCACTTGGGCTCGCCGCACTTCCTGTCGCGTTCGAAACCGGCAATCTGGACGCGCTCGAGAGCTTCACCGAGCGGCTGCGTCGCAACCTGGAACGTGAGCGCATCTCGCGCTGGGTTCCGGTCGAGCGCTATTTCTCCGCCTGCCTTCGCGACTTGCGTGGCGATCCGCGCGCAGTGGAGGATATTCGCGCCGCGATCGACGAACTGATCGAATGTCGCTTCTTGATGCGGATCGGCAGCTATCTCGCGGTCGTAGCCGGTGCCTTGTTACGGCAGGAGCGTATCGACGAGGCGCGCGAAACCGTGGCGCGAGCGATCGCGCACCAAGAGCAGCAAGGCGAGCGTTGGTGCCGTTCGGAGCTGCTGCGGATCCATGCGTCGGTCCTGCTCCATGCAGGCGAGACCCAACGCGCTGAAAAACTGCTGCAGGAAGCGCTTGTCGAAGCGCGAGCAATAGGCGCCTTGACCTACCAACTGCGTATCGGCACTGATCTTGCGAGCCATTGGATGGCGCTTGGCCGCAGGCGCAAGGCCCTCCAATTGCTTGCGCCGATCTATGATGAATTCACCGAGGGGTTCGAATCACAAGACCTCGTTCGTGCCTCCCGATTATTGCATCTGGCGGCTGCCAAGGGTCGTGATGGAAAGCAACTTGATCAATCAAGGCTCAGAAGAGGCAAACGTACCTCTCTGCTCCTTGAGCATACAATGTCTTCGGCTTTTCCTCGGCCGTGAGGTCCAGCCCGGCGTCCATCACAGCCGCAGCACCTTGCCGGGATTCATGATGTTTTGCGGATCGAGCGCGCGTTTGATGGTGCGCATGATGTCGAGCTCGGTCTTGGACCGGTAGTGACTGAGCTCGTCGAGCTTGTCGATGCCGATGCCGTGTTCCGCCGAGATCGAGCCGCCCATGGAGGTGACGAGATCGTTCACGGCCCGGGTGATGGCGGACGAATATTGGGTCAGCGTCTGCTGATCCATGCCCTTGGGCCCCATGAACGAAAAATGCAGATTGCCGTCGCCGATGTGTCCCAACGGATAGGGGCGAATGCTCGGTAAAATATCGAGCACGGCCTTGAGCCCCTTGTCGATGAACTCCGGAATCCTGGAGATGGCCACCGATACGTCGAAGCTGATCCCCGGACCTTCCGCCCGGGAGGCCTCGGCGACGCTTTCCCGGATACGCCACATGTTGCGCGATTGACCGACCGTGTGAGCGATCGCCGCATCGAGCACGCGGCCGGCCTCGAGTTGATTGGCGAGAAACTGCTCCATCTTCTCGGACATGCCCTCGGCCCCGTCCCGGCGCGCGCGCGAGGACGACCATTCAAGCAGGAGGTACCATGGCGTGTCCGCCCTGAGAGGGTCCTGGGTGCCGGGGATATGACGCAACACCATGTCGATGGCGCTGCGGCTCATCAGCTCGCAGGAGCCGACATTGTCCTCCGATGCGGCATGCGCGTCGGACAGGATCTCCAGGGCGGCGCGTGGATCCCGGATGGCCAGCCACGACGTGCAGACATCCTTGGGGGCAGGCCATAGCTTGAGCACGGCCTTCGTGATGATGCCCAGCGTCCCTTCGGCGCCCATGAAGAGGTGCTTGAGGTCGTAGCCGGTGTTGTCCTTCTTGAGCGAACGCAATCCGTCCCAGACGTCGCCGTTGGCCAAGACGACTTCAAGCCCCAGGACGAGATTGCGGGCATTGCCATAGCGGAGCACTTGCACGCCGCCGGCGTTGGTCGACAGATTGCCGCCGATCATGCATGAGCCCTGGGCGCCAAGGCTGAGGGGCAGGAACCTGTCGTGATGGGCCGCGGTCTCCTGAAGCGTTTGCAGAACGCAGCCGGCCTCGACCGTCATCGCGTAGCCGACAGGATCGACGTCCAGGATGCGGTTCATGCGGCCGAGCGACAACACGATGCCGGTGTGCGCAGGCCAGGGCGTGGCCCCGCCCATCAGGCCGGTGTTGCCACCCTGCGGCACGATGGCGACGCCGTGCTCATGGCAAAGCCGGACCACCTTGGAGACCTCCTCGGTGCTGCCCGGACGAACGACGGCCCCGGCACCTCCAACCAGCAATCCACGCCAGTCCGTCACGAACGGCTGCTTGCCGTGCTCGTCCTCGATCAGACCCTTCTCGCCCACGATCGTGCGCAATGCATCGCGCATCCGGGCGGTCAATGGAGCGGTCGGGATGGTGGGTACGGACGACGGTAGCGGCATTTGTTTCCCCTGGCGCATCTTGGTGTGCACTGCGCACGTGACGTGCGTCGGGGGCATTGTCCACGTTTGGGCCGGGGAGTCTAACGGCAATGTGGCTCGACCATGAAACCGGGGCGGGTGGTTTGTCCCCTCATAGCGGCCGCTTGATCCCGGCCGGCAGAACCTCCGCCGCAGAGACGGCGCTTGGCCCCATCGGCGCGAGCCACCCGCAAGCCGATGTCATTGGCAACATCCATCGCATCGACGGCCGAGCCGGGTCAACCGGAACTCGTCGCGGCGATATCGGCTTCATCACCGGTTGATGTGCTGACCACGCGTCGATCCCGGCAACGTTCAGGCAATCTCCGCAACATTTGTAAACATCTTCGCCAACATCCCGCGGCCATCAGGGTATAGGACGCGCTCGAACTTTACCGATCAGGATAGACAGAATGCTATTGAGGTCCTCGGCGGCGCGCATGGGCATTGGCGCGGCCTGCCTCGTGCTCGTCGGCATCAGCCCATTGTGCGCAGAGCCGGTGTTCGACAGTTTGGCTGGCACATGGTCGGGCATCGGCACGATGAAGCCGTCCGACAGCCCGCGTGAGAAGGTTCGCTGCAAGGTGGCGTACAACGTCACCAGGCCTGGACGGTCGTTGACACTTGATCTGCGCTGCGCGAGCGATGCGTACAAGATGGTCCTGTCCGCGAACATCGAGCAGAGCGGGACGGAGCTTTCCGGCAATTGGTTCGAGAGCGAATACCGGCAGGGTGGCAAGGTCTACGGCACCAACAAGGATGGCCTGATCGAGGCGCGAATTGAGGGAAACACCGTGGCCGCGCTGGTGACGATCCAGACCAAGAGCAATCATCAGTCCTTCCTGATGGAGGCACCGGGCTCCTGGATGTCGGAGGTCGCGATCGATTTGAACAAGGAAACCAAGTGACTTCGATCACCGAACGCGGACTGCAAGGTGACAGCCGCGGAGTTAAAGGGCAGGTCCCTAGTGGATAATCTGGTTCAGGAAGCCCTTCGCCCGGTCGGTGCGAGGCGCCCGGAAGAAGGTTTCCGGATCCGCCTCCTCGACGATGCTTCCGCGATCCATGAAGACGACCCGGTCGGCGACCTCGCGCGCGAAGCCCATCTCGTG
>NZ_JBFULT010000495.1:0-5662 GCF_054049755.1 Bradyrhizobium sp. P5_C11_2 | reverse complement strand
GCAATATCTCGACCGAGGTCTGGTCGAGGTCGGCCTTCTGCTTGATCGAGGCAACGTTCGGCGGCGCCGCGACCACGGCATCGGCGAGATCGAAATTGAGGTTGGCGTTGAACGCCAGCGTGAGCTTCTGCTCGTTGAGCACGGAGGAGACGCCGACGCCGTCGGGCATCTCGAACACGAAGCGCACGAAGGTCGGCTGCACCGAGGCGCGCACGCGGATCTGCGGCCGCTTCTTGGTCTCGGCGGCGGCACGCTGGGCGCGCAGCGCGCGCTCGGCCACGCGCGCGCGTTCGGCGAGTTCCTTGACCACGTCCATCGGCAGGCTCGGCGGCGGCCCCTTCCAGCCCTCCGGCAACAGGTCGATGAAGGTGCGCTCGCCGGCATTCATGGTGTTGACGGTGACGCGCCGCGCCAGCGACAGCCGGATCGCGCCGCCATCGGGATCGCGCCGGGCGGAGTTGACGTAGTCGGGCGCACCTTCCGGGACCCGGTCGACGGGAACGTCGACCGCCCTGTCGAAGCGGATGATGAGGATGGAGCCGGCCGTCGTCACCTCGGAGGGAACATCCTCGCCGAGCTTGATCACGAGACGGGCAAAGCCGCCGGCGGCCGAAAAACTCGCTTCGCCCCGGATCGGGTCGGCGGCCCGGGCAGACGTGCCAAGGCCGATCAGGAGGCAGGCCGCCAACAGGGATGCCTTGCGGACATGACGCCTCACGCCCCGCGCCATGGCGCGGGCTCGCGTCACAAATCCAGCGGCAGCCTTCTGCGCCATTGGCGGCATTTCTTCCGGTTCGACAGTCCCTACCGGCAAGGACGCCGGCCAGTGCCGTCGACTGTAGGTTTTGCCCATTAAGGACAAATTAAGTATCAACCCTCAATTCGGCTTTTGCGTCGGCCTGCCGTCGATCTTGGGCAGATCGCCGGCCGAGGCGGACTGGTCCCCGCCATTGGCACGGCGCGCCATTTCGACCGTGAGCCGCTCGGCGGCCTCCGGCGACATCAGGCCGAGGATGTCCGACATCTTTCGCGGGGCGATCAGGCTTGCGATCTCGATCAGCACGCCCATCTCGAGCCGGTCGAACACCCGCGCGGCGTCCTTGGGCTTCATGCCCTCATACATGGTCACGAGGCCCTTCATGCGCTGGGCTTCGGCGGCCTTCTGCTCGGCCTGCGTCGTGGAGATGCGGGATTCCACCGCCTTCATCTCCTCGACCTTGTTCTCGATGCGCTTCTCGGCCGACTTGAGCAGACTCTCGCGAATGTCGATCTCGCGCTGGCGGGCCTCGATCTCCTGACGGCGCGCCTGCAACCGCTCCAGGATCGCCCGCTCCGAGGCCGAGACCTGCGACTGGGCCTCGTCCATCTTGACCACGGTGCCCTCGGGCTTGGTCTCCGGCGCGGCCGGCTTGGGCGCCTCCTTCGGCGCGCCATGCGTCGACCCCGTGATGTCGGGGTCTTCCCGCCCGGTCGGGAAATTCAGGTTCTCCTGCGCCCACGACTTCTTCGCCGAATTCGGCTTGTAGTCGAAGACATAGCCGCCGTTGATCGCGAGGCCCGCGACCTTCAGCGTGGCGAGACCTGCGACCGCAACCAGGACGACGGGAATGACGCGGATGTTACGAAAGGACTTCATACCTGGACTTTATGCAGCCAGACCGTTGGATCTTCGGCGCTCGGAGAAGGCCTCGGCCGCAGCCGCCACCGCCTTGGCCGCCGAAGGCTTGGCCGCCGGCGCGGCAGCCGTTTCCGGATTGGTGACCGGTCGCGCAGCGATCGCGATCTTGGAGAGGCGCCGCACCACATTGTCGGCTTCCCCGAGCTGCTTGTAGAGCTGGTCCGACATCTGGGTGGCGGCGGCGAGCTGGCTGCCGAGATTCTCGTTGACGTCGCGCACGGCGAGCTTCAGGCCGCCGATCGCGCGCTCGGCGATCTCGGTGGCGGTGATCAGCTCGGCGATGACCGCCTTCAGCGAATGCTCGTCCGCCTTCAGCCGCGTCAGCCGCTTGTTGAGCAGGATACAGTAGCCGATCGTGAGCATCAGCAAGATGGCCACCAGCGTCTCGATTGCCATTCCTAGGGAGTGGTTCATGGGGCCTCCATCATCTTGTTCTGCTCGTCCACCTTCTCGAACATCGCAAGTGTCGTACTTGGCTTGCGCAGGGGTTTCGTCACCCGGATCGCGACGCGGTCGCCGACCCGGCCCATACGTCCTTCGGTGATCGTGACGTCGCCGCAGCGCACGGTGACGTTGGCATCCGCGCGCATGTCCAGCGGCAGCGTGTCGCCGACCTTCAGCCGCATCAGCTGCTTGAGCGGAATGTCGGCCTCGTAGAGCACGGCGTCGACGGCGATCTCGGCCTGGGTGATCTCCGTGGCGAAATGGCCTTCCCAGATCTGGTCGCGGCCGAACTTTTCGCCCATGAACATCTGGAGCAGCACGCCCCGGATCGGCTCGATGGTCGCGTAGGGCAGCAGCAGCTCGATATTGCCGCCGCGATCTTCCATGTCGATGCGCAGGCGCACCAGGATCGCGGCGTTGGCAGGACGGCTGATCGCGGCGAAGCGCGGATTGGTCTCGAGCCGGTCGATCGTGAAGGTCACCGGCGACAGCGGCCGGAACGCCTGCTCGGCATCGGCCAGCACCACCTCGACCAGCCGCTTGACCAGCTCGGTCTCGATCGTGGTGTAGGGCCGGCCCTCGATGCGGAGCTGGCTCGAGCCGCGGCGGCCGCCGAGCAGCACGTCGATCATCGAGTAGATCAGGCTGGAATCGACCGTGGCCATGCCGAAGTTTTCCCACTCCTCGGCCTTGAACACCGAGAGCACGGCCGGGAGCGGGATCGAGTTCATATAGTCGCCGAAGCGCACCGAGGTGATGCGGTCGAGCGTGACTTCGACGTTGTCGGAGGTGAAATTGCGCAAGGAGGTCGTCATCAACCGCACCAGGCGGTCGAAGACGATTTCGAGCATCGGCAGACGTTCGTAGGAGACCATCGCCGAATCGATGATCGCGCGAATGCCGGAATGGTCGTCGAGCGTGACGTCGCCGACGGTGAAGCCGAGGAGATTGTCGATCTCCTCCTGCGACAGCACCCGCTCGCCGGAGTTCTTGCCGGTGCCGAGATCGCGGCTGCCGTCCTCGACCATGGCGGCCCATTGCAGGGCCATGGTCTCGGACAATTCGTTCTCGGCGGCAGCCTTCGCGGCCTCGGCGGGATCCTCGGAATCAAGCGAGGCCTCCCACTGGGCGGCAATTGCATCCTGGTCGACTTGGTCGTTGCCTGCCATGATCCCTAGTCCGCCATGCTCACTGGATCACGACTTCCTTGAACAGCACCGCACTGACCTGGACCGGCGCGACCGCGGCATTGACCCGCTTGGTCAGTTCCTCCCTGAGACGGAAGATGCCGGCGGAGCCGTTGAGGTCGGACGGGCGCAGTTCCCGCACATAGGTCTGGAAGATGTCGGTGACGCGCGGCATCGTCGGCTTGATCGCCTCGATCTGCTTCTCTTCCTTCAGCTCCAGCACGATCTTCAGCCGCAGATATTGCACGCGCTCTCCGGGAGCCCCGGCGAGGTTCACCATCATGTCGGGGACGTCGACGAAGACCGGCGGCTTCGGCGGAGGCGCCGCCTCTGCGTGATGCTCGTCATCGCCGTGCCGGAAGAAGAAGAACCAGGTCGCCGCACCGCCGCCGAGAACGGCGAGCAGGCCGACGGCCATGATGATGAGCTTGAGCTTGTTCCTCGGCGGGGCGGCTTCCGCGCCTTCGGCGGCTCCGCCGCCTTCCGCTTCATTCTCTGCCATGGTCGATAGGGCTCGCTCATCTCTAAGACGGATCGAAAGAGCGAAGCCCCCTGGCAGACAGTGACGCGATACAAATGCCCCAGCGCAATGCGCTCCTCTTGCTCGCAAACGCTACGGTAATAATGGTTAACGGAACCTTTCGATTGGGCCTCCACTAGGAAAAATCTGCCGGGCAAACATGGTCAACAGAACCTTTCTGCCGCCCGCCCGCGCCCTCGAAAAATAGTCAAGCCATTGCAATACCTACATTTTCTGCGCTGGCACGGCTTTCGCTGAGAGAGCACCGAGACCGAACGGTTTGGGAGAACCTGACAGTCTCGTTCACGGGGTCCGCCAACGCGCTTGGGAGAGCGAGGTGGCAGATCCCACTCAGGGGAGATTTCCGATGCAGAACGCGCTTCTGATCGGCTTGTCACGGCAGATGACGTTGGAACGGCAGATGGATGTCATCGCCAACAACGTCGCCAATGCCAATACCAACGGCTTCAAGGCCGACCAYTCGCTGTTCGAGGAGTATCTCAACTCGAACGCGCRCGAAGACAATTTCATCGGCTCCGACCGCCGCGTCTCCTATGTGCAGGACCGCGGCACCTTCCGCGACGTCGGCCAGGGGCCGATGGAGCCGACCAAGAACCCGCTCGACATGGCGATCAGCGGCAATGCCTATTTCGCGGTGCAGGCCAATGGCGGCGAGCGTTACACCCGCGACGGCAAATTCTCGCTCAACAGCACCGGCCAGCTCGTCACCGCCGACGGCAACCTCGTGCTCGGCACCGGCGGCCCGATCACCTTCCAGCCGACCGACCACGACATCAACGTCGCGCCGGACGGCACCGTCACGGTGCTCGAAGGTACGGCAAAGAACGACTCGATCCGCGGCAAGATCCGCATGGTGACGTTCGACGATCCGGCCAAGCTGACCAAGCTCGGCGCCAATCTCTATGCCGCCGGCTCCGCCAACCAGCAGGCCGACACCAAGTCCACCGTGCAGCAGGGCTACATCGAGAAGTCGAACGTCAACGCGGTCGGCGAGATGAGCCGGATGGTGGAGGTGATGCGCAGCTACACCTCCGTCGCCAATTTGCTCCAGCAGCAGAGCGACATGCACAAATCGGCGATCGAGAAGCTCGCCGACGTTCCGGCTTGATTAGGGGAGAACTGACATGCAGGCGCTTCACACCGCAGCGACCGGAATGGCGGCACAGGAACTCAACGTTCAGGTGATCTCCAACAACATCGCCAACCTGCGCACCACCGGCTTCAAGAAGCAGACCGCGGCGTTCCAGGACCTGATCTACGAGCACGTCCGCCGCGTCGGCGCGCAGGCCTCCGACCAGGGCACCATCGTGCCGGTCGGCGTCGACATCGGCGGCGGCGTCAAGACCGTCGGCACGCCGCGCAGCATGACGCAGGGCACGCTGTCGCAGACCGGCAACGATCTCGACCTCGCGGTCTCGGGCGACGGCTTCTTCAAGATCCTGATGCCGGACGGCACCTACCAGTACACCCGCGACGGCACCTTCCAGATGGACAATCAGGGCCGCATCGTCACCGCGCAGGGCAATCCGGTGCAGCCGACGATCACGGTCCCGAACAACGCATCTGGCCTCGCCGTCAACGAGCAGGGCCAGGTCTCGGTGACGCTGCCGGGCTCGTCGACCTCGACCATTCTCGGCCAAATCGGCCTCACGCGCTTCATCAACAAGGCGGGCCTCCAGCCGGTCGGCAGCAATCAGTTCACCGAGACGCCCTCCTCCGGCCCGCCGCAGGACGGCACGGCGACCGCCGAAGGTTACGGCAAGATCACCCAGGGCAGCCTCGAGCAGGCCAATGTCGACGTCGTCTCGGAGA
>NZ_JBFULT010000494.1:0-5682 GCF_054049755.1 Bradyrhizobium sp. P5_C11_2 | reverse complement strand
CTCCAGCGCATCGGCAATGCCACGGTTTCCGGCGCCGCAGCAGTATATGCCGCGGAGATCGGCATGGCGGGCGAGCAGCGCGGCAGTGAGCTCCCGCGTGCGCTCGCTGTCGTCGCGGCCCTCGATGACCGGCAGCGCGAGCAGGTTTGGATACTCGCTGGACAGGATCTGGTGGAAGCCGAACTGCCGCTCGGTGTGATCGCGCAGCGACAATGATCCCGYGATCACGGCGACCATCCCCTCGCCGCCGGTGAGGAAACGTCCCATCAGCGTTGCCGCGGTGCGCCCCGCGGCCGGGTTGTCGATACCAACATAATGCAGGCGGCGCGAGCTCGGCGCGTCCGACACAAGCGTCACCACGACGACCCCGCGCGCGGCGAGTTCGTCGATCGCGGCGCGCACCCTCGGATGGTCGAGCGCGATGACGGCGACGCCCTGATAGGCAGGCGACAGGTTTTCCAGCGCACCGGCCAGCACGTCCGGATCGAACACGTCGACATGGAGGATATCGATGAAGCCGCGCTGGCCGGCGAGCCAGTCCGCGGTTCGCCGGACCTGCTCGGTCAGGTTGGTCATGAAGCTGTTGCTGCCGGTCGGCAGCACGAAGGCGAAGCGGAAACTTTGCCCGCGCGCGAGCCGCGCGGCCGCGACGTCGGCACGATAGCCGAGTTTTGCCACCGCGGCCTCGACACGCGCGACCGTCTTGGCGCGCACGCCCTCACGCCGGTTGACGACGCGGTCGACGGTGGCGAGCGAAACGCCCGCCGCGCGCGCGACGTCCTCGAGCGTGGCGCGAACCATCGGCTGGGTCGCACCAGCCGTCATTCACGCGCCGCCCACAGCATGCCGCGGGTCATCAAGGTTCGGATCTCCGGTACGTCGAGCTCGTAGGCGCGGTGGCCGAGCGAGGAATAGAACACCCTGCCCGCGCCGTAGCGTTTCTTCCACACCACGGGCATGACCACGCCCTCGATCCAGGGCGCGTGTTCGCCGCTGAAGGTCGTGGTCGCCAACACCTCGTTGGCGGGGTCAACATGCATGTAGTACTGCTCGGAACGATGCTCGAAACTCTTCAGACCCTTCATGATGGGGTCATCCGGCTTGGTCAAATCCACCTTGTAGTCGATGATGTTGCCGGGATGCGCGACCCACTGCCCGCCGCACAGGAACTGGTAGTCGACGGAATCGCGGAACGCATCGCCCATGCCGCCATGATGGCCGGCGAGCCCCACGCCGCTACGCACCGCCGCGCAGAGATTGAGCGCCTCCGCCTTCTCGATCTTCGCCATGGTGTAGATCGGGATGATCAGCGACAGATCGTGAATAGCAGGATCGGCGAAAGCCGCCGTCGTGGTCTCGATCCGCACCTCAAAACCTTCCGCCTTCAGCCAGCCGCGGATCATCGAGGCACAGAGATCGGGATCATGTCCCGGCCAACCGCCCCAAACTATCATTGCCTTGCGCATGTTCTTGTCCTCAGTCGATCTGTCCGGTTTCACGTCCGGCCGGCAGCATCGCCGGCCGCTCGACGCGGTTCTCGATCTTGACCCGCCGCCCCTCGTCGGCGGAGGTCTGGAACGCCTCCATCACCTCCAGCACATGGAAGGCGAGCGCGCCGGAGGCACGATGCGGCCGGTTGTTCAGGATCGCGGAGGCCATGTCGGCGACGCCGATGGAACGGAACTCTCCTTCCACATGCCCGTGAGTTAGCGGCACCGTCTCCCATTCGCCACCGGTCTTGGCAACCTGCACCTCGCCGCCGAAGCGGTTCGGGTCCGGCACCATCATGCTGCCGTTGTCGCCATAGATCTCGATCGGCGCATGCCGGTGCTTCGGTACATCGAAGCTCATCGCGATCGAGACGAGCGCCCCGCTCTCGAATTCGAGCGTGCCCGCGACATGGGTCGACACTTCGACCGGGATCAGCGTGCCGTTCATTGGCTCGCTGGTGACCAGCCGCTCGGACTTCGGACGCGCGGTCGATCCCATCACGCTCGCGACCGGGCCGAGCAGCTGCACCAGATCGGTGATGTAATACGGTCCCATGTCCAGCATCGGCCCGCCACCGCGCAAATAATAGAAGCCCGGCGCCGGATGCCAGCGCTCATGGCCGGGACAGCCGAAGAAGGCGCTGCCCGCCACGGGCGTACCGATCGCGCCGTCGTCGATCAGCTTGCGAGCGGTCTGGTGCCCACCGCCGAGGAACGTGTCGGGCGCGCAGCCGACGCGAAGATTCTTCTGCGCGGCGAGATCCATCACCTTGCGCGCCTCCGCGACGTTGATGCCGAGCGGCTTCTCGGAATGGACATGCTTGCCGGCATTCAGCACCGCGAGACTGACGTCAGTGTGGGCGAGCGGCACCGTGAGATTGATGACGATCTCGACGTCATCGCGTTTGAGCAATTGATCGACCCGCATCCCCGGCAGTCCAAAGGCGGCGCCCTGGCGCTCCGCAGCATCGCTGCGCATGTCGGCGAGCGCCTTGATCTCCATGACCGGGAAGCGCTGCGCCGCCTTCAGATAGGCGGTGCTGATATTGCCGCAGCCGATGATTCCGATTCCGACTTTTCTCATTGTGATCTCCGTGAGGTACCGCTCATCCCTTGACCGCGCCCGCGGTGAGGCCGGCGACGATGTGCTTCTGCGCGAGAAGGAAGAGAATGATCGTCGGCAGGATGGTCAGCGTGATGAAGGCCAGGATCAGGTGCCACTCGGACGAATACTCGCCCTGATAGACCATGATGCCGAGCGGCCAGGGATAGAGCGCATCGGTGTTGAGCATCACCAGCGGCAACAGATAGGCGTTCCAGCTGTTGACGAAGGTGATGGTGCCGACGGTCGCCAGGATCGGCCTGGACAACGGCAGCGTCACGTAGCGGAAGAATTTGATATAGCTGCAGCCATCGACCAGCGCTGCCTCGAGCAGTTCATAGGGAATGTCCTTGAAGAAGCGTCGCAGCAACAGAACGCTCATCGCGAGGCTGAAGGCCACCTGCGGCAGGGCAACGCCAAAATAGGTATCGAGCAGCCCGAGATCGCGCACCTTGATGAACAACGGCAGCACCGCGGTCGCCGCCGGAAACAGCAGGCCGAGCGTCAGGTAGCTCAGCAGCATCGATGAGCCGTAGAACTTGATATGGGCGAAGGTGAACGCCGCCATCGAGGCGACGATCAGGGTCAATGTCACCGTGAGCGTCGAGATGATCAGCGAGTTGCGCAAGAGCTGCCAGTAGCGCGCGGAGAACAGGATGTCGGCATAGTTCTGCCACTCCCAGTGATGCGGCAGGCCGAACGGATTGACGCGCAATTCGCCGAGCGATTTGAAGCCGCCGAGCAAGGTCGCGAGCAGCGGCACCAGCACGAAGATGGCAACGACGGCGAGGAACACCGCCTTGAACAGCACGGCGGGATCGAACGGCGTGCGGCTGGTCTCGGCATTACTCATCGCGCATGAACCATCGCTTGTAGGTGAAGGCAAAGGTCACGCAGATCACGAACAGGATGACACCGATGGCGCTGCCATAGCCGACCCGCATGCGGGAGATGCCGTTGTTGTAGAGGAAGCTCACCATCGTGTTAGAGGAATCCGCAGGTCCCCCGCGCGTCAGCGGCATGACGAGGTCGAACAGCTGCAGCGAGCCGACGATGGCGAAGAACACGGAGAGCCGGATCGTCGGATAGAGCAAGGGGATGACGACATGGCGCAGGGCTTGCGACCGCGTCGCGCCGTCGATGCGGGCTGCCTCGATCAGGCTCTTGTCGAGGCCCTGGAGCGCCGCGATGAACAGCATCATGTGGAAGCCAAAGTACTTCCAGACGATCACGATCAGCACGGCCAGCATCGCCGTGTCGGTCGAGGCCAGAAGATGCGGTGGCTCGGCGCCGAAGCTGCGCCAGATCGAGGCGACGAGGCCGTAGTCGCCGTCATAGACGAAGCTGAAGATCAACCCGGTCGCAATCTCGGCCAGGATGTACGGCATGAAGAACAGCATGCGCAGCGCCACCGCCCCACGGAAGCGTTCGGCGAGCATCACGGCCAGCGTGAGCGCAAGCGGTAGCTGGATCGCCAGCGAAACAGCGATGATCAGCCCGTTGTTGCGCAGCGCCAGCCAGAAGGCGCGTGTCTCCAGCACGAAACGGTAATTGTCGAAGCCGATCCAGTTGGTCGGCCTGCCGAACCCGTTCCAGTTGAACGCCGAATACCAGGCTGCCTCGCCGATCGGCAGCACCACGAACAACGTGAACAACAGCAGCGCCGGCGGCAGGAACAGGATCAGGACCGTAAGCCTGCCGTCCCAGCTCGGACCGCGGGCCGCGACCTGCGGGACCATCTCACCGGCAACGCCCATCGCCGACACGCTCGCGGCCCGACGCGCCACCGTCAGTTGCCCTGCTTCCACGCCGCTTCGATCGCCTTAGCGGCGTCCTGCGGGCTCATGCTGCCGCCGGCGATCTCCGCGGTGACGTCATTGACGACGCGGCCGACCGACGGACCGAGGCTCTGGTCATAGAAGTTCTGGTGGTAGTTCGACTTCGCGAGATTGGCCGCGATCAGCTTCATGAAGGCGTTGTTGAGGCCGGCGTCCGCGCCCTGCACCACCGGGATGATGAAGTTGCCCGCTGCAAGCCGCGTCTGCACGTCCTTGGAAACGAAGTATTTCAGGAAATCGACCGCCTCCTTCGGCGAGCCCTTGGTGATCAGCCAGCCGGTGATCCCGCCGAGCGTATCGGTCGGCGCGCCCTTGCCGCCGGCCACGACCGGGAAGTCGAACCAGCAGATCTTGTCTTCGCTCAATCCGACCTTGTCGGCGGCGAGCGCGCGCTGCAGATGATAGACGGTGCTGATCGCGAGCGTCATCGCCGCCTTGCCGTCGCCGAAATAGCCGACCGCCTGCGGATTCTTGAAGCCCAGGAAACCGTTCTGGAACGGCTGAAGATCGACGAGCTGCTTGAACAGCTCGCCGGATTTCTGGAAAGTCTCGCCGGCGAAGCCGCCGTTCTCGCCGCGCAGCGCCGCGTCGAACGCCGCCTTGCCGCCGATGCGCACTGCAAGATGCGTCCAATAGAAGTGCAGCGGCCATTTGTCCGCGCCGCCGACCACGATCGGGGTGACGCCGGCGGCTTTCAACGTCTTCACGGCAATAAGCAGATCGTCCCAGCTCTTGATCCCTGCAGGATCGACCTTCGCCTTGGCCATCAGCTCCCTGTTGCAGAGGAAGCCGACCTGCGACAGAGCGGTCGGCAGACCATAAACGCGGCCATTGCTGGTGAAGGCGGCGAGCGCTGCCGGCGTCAGGCTGTCGCTGTAACCCTTCACGGAATCGGTGATGTCGTCGAGGACGCCGGCCTCGATCTGCGTCTTCAGGACGCCGCCGGCCCAGCTGTAGATGATGTTCGGCCGGTCCTTGGATTGCAGGATGGTCGGCAGCTTGGCCTTGTAGGCCTCGTTCTCGAGGAACTGCATCTCGACCTTGACGCCCGGATGCGACGCCTCATAGGCGCGCGCGACCTCCTCCCAGATCTTCACCTGGGCCGGATTGGCCTCGATGTGCAGCCATTTTACGGTCGTGTCGGCTGTGGCGGCGTTGGCCCAAAGCAGGCATGCGGCAGCGGCGAGTCCCAGCTTCTCGAGCAGTCTCATCACATTCCTCCCAACCGGCTCTTATTCTTTGGCTGCAATCC
>NZ_JBFULT010000493.1:0-5688 GCF_054049755.1 Bradyrhizobium sp. P5_C11_2 | reverse complement strand
GTGTCGTAGTAGCGCAGGTCGAGCGTGAACACCTTGTAGGTGAAGCCGACGCCGACGTTCCAGGTGTTGTAGCTCGGCTCCTTGATGCCGTTCGCGTAAACCGGATCGCCCGCGATGCCGTAGAAGATGTCGGAGGTGCCGAGCCACTGGCGGCCGAATTCACCCGACACATACATGCCGACGCCGCTGGCGCCGAAGGTCGTGCTCGGTGCGGTCCACTTCGCGGTGATCGAAGCGTAGTTGCCCCAGGCGCCGAGGTTCAGGAAGTTCGGCGAATAGTACTCGTTGAAACCAACCACCCACTGGTCGTTGATGTTGATGTTCAACTTGGCATAGGCTTCGAAGAAGCTCGCGTCCTTCTTGGCAAAGTTGCCGTTGATCGGAAGGCCGATGGCGCCCTGCGAGTAGTCGATGTCGGTGCCGCAATTGCCCTGGGCGAGCGTGCCCTGCGAGCCGAAGCAGCTTCCGCCCGGATAGAGGTAACCCCAGACACCGAAGTCGAAGGCGAACATGCCGAAGGTCGGGCGGATACCGCCGTAGATATCAACTTCGGCCGCGGCGCGGTTCGGGAACGAGATGCTCTCCGCGGACGCACCGATGTAGAGCTGGAGGTCCTTGTTGACATTGTAGCGCGGCTCGAAATAGGCGGCCACCGACGGCTTGTGGTTCGACTGGGTGACACCGCGGAAGATGTAATCGCTCATGATGCCGCCACCGAAGGCGATATCCCAGGGATCAAAGGCGGGCGGCGGCGGGGCCTTCAAAGCCTTGACCGGCATGTCTGCCGCGAAAGCCGAACCCGTCACCAATGCCAGCGCCGTTGCCAACAAAGCCACTTTTTTCATTTCGATCCCCATCACCAGTTCTCAGACCCCAGTCGGATCCCGGAAGCCCCCCGGGGCAAACGACCTGACTGCAAAATTACGTAACTGCGACAATCTGGAGGGAGGGATGCAAACCGTGAAGCAAAAAACGCGGGCATCTGCCGACTTTTTAGGCGTTCTGACGATTCCGCGAAAGGTTGTCACCATGTGTTGCTTCCCGATCACATTATTTTGCCTTCCAAAGTGCACAGAGGCACCGTGGTAGGTACGGGTTCGGGAGATCGTGGCGCCCGCGCTACGAATCGGACCGGGGGCAAGGCTTGGAGCAAAGCTTGGTAGCCGGTCGACAAGACCCTGGCGGCTGCCCGAGATGCCTGCGGCGATGCAAAAAGGCCGCAGCGTCGCCGCCACGGCCTTTCTGGTTGCAGTCGTTCTGGAGGATGCCGGAGGGGGCCTAGCCCTGCCCTTCGGCCGGCGCCGGGTCCGCGGCGGACGAAGGCATCGCCCAGCTCGTTTCCGGTGCAGGCGAAGCAGCGGCCGCCGGAGCATCCATCGGAGCCGGCGCTGGTTTCGCCTTGACCGCGCTCTTCTTGGGCGCCGCCTTCTTGGCGGCCTTCTTTGCAGTCTGCTTTACAGCCTTCTTGGCGGCCTTCTTCGGCGCGGCCTTCTTGGCCGATTTCTTTGCAGACTTCTTCGCGGATTTTTTCGCTGATTTCTTCGCGGATTTCTTGGCGGCCTTCTTCGTCGCCTTCTTCGCGGTCTTCTTCTTCGCCGCTACGGTCTTCTTGGCCTTCTTTGCCTTCTTGCTTTTCTTCTTCTTCGCTTTCGCCATCGTGGTCCTCCTGTTGCCGCCAGACAATGGTCGATCGGGCGCCTTCAGCCGTCACCTCCGGATGCGGCGCCGCTCGACGAATTCAATGCCGGCCGCGAACCGCCCGTAGCCCAATCGAGAAGCTCAATCGTGTGCACGACCGGAACTGACGTACCACTGGCAATCTGCACCATGCAGCCGATATTGCCCGCGGCGATCATGTCCGGCTTGACGCTCGCGATGTTGGCGACCTTGCGATCGCGCAACCTGCCCGCAAGGTCGGGCTGGAGAATGTTGTAGGTCCCCGCCGAACCGCAACACAAATGGCTCTCGGGGACATCTTTCACCACGAATCCATTCTTGGAAAGCAATTCTTTCGGAAGCGCCGTGATTTTCTGGCCATGCTGCAACGAACAAGCGGAGTGATAGGCGACGACGATGTTGTCCTGTCGCGCGGGCGACGCGAGTCCAAGACCGGCGACGTATTCGGTGATGTCCTTGGCGAGTGCGGAGACACGCGCCGCATCGGCTGCGAACGCGCGATCCTCGCGCAGCAGATAGCCGTAGTCCTTGATGACCGTACCGCAGCCGGAGGCCGTCACCAGAATGGCGTCGAGCCCCTCGCCTGCGGCCTCCGCCCGCCACGCCGCGACATTGGCGCGGGCGCGCGCGAGCGCATCGTCGTCGTGGCCGAGGTGATGGGTCAAGGCGCCGCAACACTGCTCGTCCTTGACCAGCACGACCTCGATGCCGTGGCGGGTGAGAAGGTTGATCGCGGCCTGGTTGATGCGCGGCGCCAGCACCTGCTGGGCGCAGCCCTGAAGCAGCGCGACCCGGCCCCGCTTCTTGCCCAGTGCCGCGAACACGCTGCCCGCGGCGGGGCCCGGCGCGGGCAGGCGGCTCGGGGCAAGGGCGAGCATTGCCTTGATACGCTGGATCAGGCCGGGCGTGGCCGACGGCCGCGGCGTCGGCAGGAACACGGCAAGGGGCCGCGCCAGCCGCGCCAACCGCATGCTGGCGCGGAAGCGCCGCGGGTCCGGCAGGACGAAGGCCAGCACCTGGCGCAGCAGCCGCTCGGCCAGCGGCCGCCGATAGCGCTGCTCGATCCTGACCCGGGCCTGGTCGACGAGGTGCATGTAGTTCACCCCTGAGGGGCAGGTGGTCATGCAGGCAAGGCACGACAGGCAGCGATCGACGTGCTTGACCACCTCCGCCGTCGGCGCCTGGTCCTTCTCCAGCATCTCCTTGATCAGATAGATGCGGCCGCGGGGGCTATCGAGCTCGTCGCCGAGCAGCACATAGGTCGGACAGGTTGCGGTGCAGAAGCCGCAATGGACGCAGGCGCGCAGGATCTTGTCGGCTTGCGCAATGTCGGGATCGGCGAGCTGCGCGAGTGAGAATTCGGTCTTCATGCCGCAGCGCCCCGCGTCAGCCGGCCCCGGTTGAGAATGGTCTTCGGATCGAAGCTGGCGCGCACCCGGTCGCTCAGGGCGGCGACGCCCGGGGCTTGCGGATGGAACACATCGACACTGCGCCTGACGTCCTCGGCCGCCCGGATCAGCGTGGCGTGGCCGCCGACGGCATTTGCGCGCTGGCGCACGGCTGGCGCATGCGCATCGGGCTTCGGCGGCAGCGCCGCCCAGATCAACCCGCCGCCCCAATCGTAGATCACGTCGCCGCCAGTCTCGCGCGCCAATTGCGTGCCGAGCGCCGCCCCTGACGCCGGCGGGCAGACGATCCGCCACACCGGCCAGGCGCCGAGCGCGCCGCTGGCCGCGAACGGCAGGACGTCGCGGATGGTGGCCCACAGCACGGAGGACGCCGCGTCCTCGATCAGGGTCGCGGTTCCAAACGGCGCCAGCAGCTCCCGCAGCGAGCCGGCGCGATGGGCGGCGGAAGCCGTGATGCCCTCGAGCCGCAACACGGTCAACGCCTCGCTTTGGCTTGCGATGTCGCCGAGCCCTTCCATCTTGCCCCGGAACGCCGATTTCGGCAGATGTGCGGCGGCGGAGACGTCGAAGGGCGAGCCGAGCGCCGCGGTCATGGCCTTGTTGGCCGCGGCATCGTCCAGCCCGCGGAGCAGCAGCGTCCGCTCGGCTTCCGGCTTTGGCATCACCTTGAGCGTGACCTCGGTCATCACCGACAGCGTGCCCCAGGACCCCGCCAGCAGCTTGCAGAGATCGTAGCCGGTGACGTTCTTCACCACCTTGCCGCCGGTCTTGAAGCTGTCGCCGAAGCCGGACACGGCGTGTGCGCCCAGCAGATGGTCGCGCGCCCCGCCCGCCTTGATGCGACGCGGCCCGGCGAGGCCAGCCGCGATCATGCCGCCGATGGTTCCGAGCACCGGCGTGCCCAGCAGCGGCGCCGTGTTGATCGGCTCGAAGGCGAATTGCTGGTTCTTGGAATCGATCAGCGACAGCACGTCGGCCAGCGGCGCGCCGGCCTGGAGCGTGACGATCAATTCGTTGGGTTCGTAGGCGGTCACCGCGCTCAGCACGGAGAGGTCGAGCATGGCGTTGGTCGCCATCGCATGGCCAATGCTGCGCTTGCTGCCATGGCCGATGATCTCGAGCGGCTGCTCGTTGGCAATCGCCGCGCGCACCACCTCTTCGACGTCTTTGGCGTCTCTGACCCTGAGCGTATCCACCCTTGTAGCGGGTAACGAAATTCCGCACCGAAATCAAATGCCGCGTGGTGCCGGCCCGCCCGCCACCTGCATGCGCCCGTCCATCAGCCGCGACAGGGGCATTGCGGCTCCGCCGTCTGACGAAAATCCATCACGCCAGCTGCACGGACCCCACTGCGACGTTTCGATCGAAATCGAAGCGTTCACGACATCGACACTTCGACGAGCGGCGAACCAAAGCCGCCGGGCCGTCGCTACAAATCTGCGCCGATCGCGATCGAGACCAACCGATGGAGACAGACATGCGATCGACACATGAGCGGCCGGTGCCGCGCACCCACGAAGCGTTCAGCCGCAGGTCCGTCGTCCGGGCCTTCGGGGCCGTGCTGGCGATCTATCTCTCGCCATGGACGGCGGCGTCATCTCAAGCCCAGCAGCAAGGAGGAAGGACCATGAACCACTATGCCACACAGAAATCTCTCAGCGACGCCGTCGACGGCGGCGGCCTGCTCGTCGTCGCGCAATGGGAGGCGAAGCCGGGCGAGGCCGACAAGGTCGCCGCGATCCTCGACCGCTTCCTGCCGGAGGCGCAGCGCGAGAACGGCGTCAAGCTGTTCCTGATCTCGCGCGCAAAGGACAATCCGGCCCAGTTCCTGTTCTACGAACTGTTCCGCGACGAGGCGGCCTTCAAGGAGCACCAGGAGAGCGCCCATTTCAAGACCTACATCGCCGGCGAAGCGCTGCCGCTGCTCGCAAGGCGCGAGCGGGCGCAATACGCGCTGCTGTAGCCGTCACAGGCGCTTGCCATGAAAGAGCGGCCGGCCTCGCCCCTCCTCGATCCGCGCGAACAGCATTTTCGCATCCCCGGTCCACGCAAGGATCTGTCGCTTTTTCTGCGGTTCCTGCCCGCAGACAGCAAGCCCGCGCAGCCACCTCGCGCCGTGCTCTACGTCCACGGCGCGACCTTTCCTTCCGCGCTTTCGATTGCGCATCGATTTGACGGCACGTCCTGGCGCGACGCACTTTGCGAGGCAGGCTTCGATGTCTGGGGACTGGACTTCTACGGCTACGGTGAATCCGACCGTTATCCGGAGATGGACAAGCCGCCTTTCGAAAGCCCTCCGCTTTGCGCCGCGCAGGATGCTGCGGAGCAGCTCGCGGCGGCCGTAGCGTTCATCCTCGACCGCCAGGACATCGAGAAACTGTCACTGATCGCACACTCCTGGGGCTCAATGCCGGCGAGCCTGTTTGCCGGAATGCAGCCGGCGCTGGTTGATCGCCTCGTGCTGTTCGCGCCTATCGGCCGGCGCGATGCGCAAAGCGTCGAAGCAACGCCGGACTTGTCCGCCTGGCGCATTGTCACGTCCGAGGAGCAGTGGAACCGTTTCATCGAGGATGTCCCGGCGCGCGAGCCCGCCGTGCTGTCT
>NZ_JBFULT010000492.1:0-5695 GCF_054049755.1 Bradyrhizobium sp. P5_C11_2 | reverse complement strand
GTTGTGCGACGTCACGTAGATCACGCCCTGGTACACCAGCGGCTGCGATTCCTCGCTGCGATCGTCGTTGAAGCTGTAATTCCAGACCGGGACGAGGTTCTTGATGGTGTCCTTGTTGATCTGGTTCAGCGTCGAGAAACGCTGGAGATTGTAGCCCATCCCGTAGTTGAGAACATTCGATGTGTCGGTCGCGCCCTTGACCAGCTGCTCGGTGGTCTGTGCGCCCGCACAAGTTGATGCAAGCATGACGAGGCTCGCGGCCATCGCAAAGCGTTTCATCCGTTCCTCCCCAATATGCGCGCCTTTTGACGCTGCGAGCGCAACACTCCGCCCGAATGCAAAACGCGTCAATACGAAAGTCGTAAGTGTCATGCCGATATGTTGGACGCCAGATGCCAGTTGCCTTACAGAAACCTTACAACTGGCGATTCTCGACTTGCGCGGAGACGCTGGCGAAATTCCGCGGCGTGAAGCAGCGCCGCGCTCACGCGGCCGGGTTCCTCGAGTTGTAGCGCGCGCCAGTTGCAATTCCGGGCTTGAACCGGTGCCTGCATGTGGACTTATGTCGTCTCGGTCCCGGTCGAATCGGGAAACGCTATTACGGGAGGTTTTGATGATATCGCGTCGCTCTGTTGCGCTTGCGTTCACAATTGCCTTGCTCGCCGGTCCGGCCTGGTCGGCATCCGGCAACGCCGTCAAGATGTTCGATACCGACAATGACGGCACGCTCGACCTTGCCGAGGTGAAGAAGGCGGCCACCGCGCTGTTCGCAAAGCTCGATCCCGATCACGACGGCACATTGGATGCGCGCGAATTGCGCGGACGGCTGACGGCGAAAGAACTCGCCGCCGCCGATCCCGATCATGACGGCACGCTCACGCTCGACGAATATCTTTCAGTGGTGGAGCAGCGATTCAACGCCGCGAATCCGGACAAGGACGGAACGCTGGATGCGAAGGAGCTGAACTCGCGCGCCGGCCGCGCGCTGTTGCGCTTGTTGCGGTGAACGCCGCCGCCCGAACCGGTCGCAATTCCGCCCGGACATTCGGAACCTGGAGCTGCTCGGCCATGCGAGTCGAAAAGGCGCGGCGGTGCGTCGCACAAGGTACAGCGTTTGTCCGAGAGAGAACTTCTCTTGTCCGAGAGAGAAGTGTGGGCACCGAGAATCGCAACAGATCTATTCTGTCTTCGATTCCAGACTTGCGCTGCACCTGACGCAGCCCTAGTTTTTCGCCGGCGCGGTTGTCGCGCTTGATACCTTGGAGACCCCCGAATGGCTTGGAAAGCTCCGAAGATCGTGGAAGTGCCGGTCGGCATGGAAATCAACATGTACGCCTGCGCTTCGCGCAAGTAAGACTGACGACCTGCCGCGGCTTCGATGGCTTATGCCGTCGGGGCCGTGGCAGTGTTCGGCCCGCTTCTTTTCCTGGTCGCTGCGCCCGATGTTTTGTCGTCGATGCAGAGCCACCCGCGATCGGGCGCCGGCGCTCTCCCCACCAAAATCCTGACCGTGCGCGCCGCGCAGTGTGTTACGCTGATGCCTGGTCAGCGCCGCTGCCGCATCAAGGCGGCGCGCGCTTTCGGGACACGGCATGCGCGGAAAAACCCACAGATTCTGGACGGCGGTAGCGTGCAGCGTCGCGCTTGCCCCGGCGTGCGTGAGCGCCGAGGAGGGCTTCGACACCGAGCACATCTTCGGCTTCCTGATCGGCACCGATGTCGGTAATCCCGGCGAGCGCGAATTCCAGAGCCAGACGACGGGGCGGTTCGGCAAGGGCGGCGGAACCTATCGCGCGCTGGCGCAGGAGGTCGAGATCGAGGTCGTGCCGCTGCCGAACTTCCGTATCGAGGTCGGAGGCACCACCACGTTGCACGACATCACCGGCGTCCCCGACATCGGCGACCGGCGCCAGCTTAACTTCCAGGGCGCCTCGCTCGACCTGCGCTATCGCCTGCTCGACCGCGAGCGCGCACCGTTCGGCTTCACTGTTGCCGCCGAGCTCCATGGCGACCGCATTGATGAGACCTCCGGCGCAAAAGGCCGGATGTATGGCACCGATTTCACGCTCGCTTTCGACCGCGAGCTGATCCCGAATTTCGCCATCGGCGCGCTCAACCTGATCTACCAGCCGGAATGGGCGCGCTTCGAGGTGGCCGGGCTGTCCGAGAAGAGCTCCACCATCGGCGCCGGCTTTGCCGGCCTCGTGCGCGTGCGTCCCAACATGCTGCTCGGCGGCGAGCTGCGCTACTTCCGGCAATATGAGGGCATCGGTCTCGGCGAGTTCGCAGGCCAGGCCCTGTTCGTCGGGCCCACGGCCTATTTCCAGCTCTCCGAACGTTCGCGGCTGACTCTGAGCTGGAGTATCCAGGCCTGGGGGCGTGCGGCCGGATCGAGTGCCAATCTCGACCTCGTCAATTTCGAACGCCAGCAGGCAAGGCTGGTGTTCGGGGTGAATTTCTAGGTGCGCTCTTCCCCTCTCCCCGCAAGCGGGGAGAGGGGAAAAGAGCGGCCATTCCTCACACCGGATTGAAACTTCCGGCTCCTCGGGACGTAGCCTTTCATGCTAAACCTTGACCGCCCTTGCGTGAGGATTCCGGCATGAACCCGATCGATCTGGTGGTGACTGTGTGTGCGGTGCTCTCGCCTGCGACCTGCGAGGAGCAGCATCTGGTGTTCAACTATGCGGGATCGCCGAGGCAATGCGCCATGGCGGCGCCGCCCTATATCGCGCAATGGATCGGCGACCATCCGAAGTGGCATGCGGTGCGGTGGCGCTGCGAATATCCGCACCCGAACGACAAGGCCTAGCCGCGCTACTTGGTGCAGTCCTTCAGGTCCTTGTCGGCGATCGAGAACACCGCATCGGCCCTGATCTCGATGTCGCGCACGATGCATTGCCGTGCATTGGGATAGCTGACCTTGGCGTCGTAGCGGCCGGGCTCGACGCCGGTGATGCGCAGCCGCTCGTCGTGGTCGACCTCCTTATCCTTGTCGTTCAGGGTCTGGTTCGGACCCCAGTCGGTCTTGCCGGCCGGTGAGAGCTGGAAGCCGGAGATCGTCTCCGTCGTCAGATTCCACAGCCTGATGCCTTTGCCCTTGCCTTGCGCGGCGGCTTCGCCGGCAAACCCCAGCAACGCGATCAACACCAGACCCCAACGCATCAGATCGTCCTCCCAAAAATCGTCCACCCACGTCGGCGCCGTTATTGCCTGATCAGGCGCTCGCGGTTCTTTGCCTYGTCGAAATTCTTGGCGCGGTCAAGGCCGATCGGTGCAATCAGCCTGGTGGAGGTGAGATCGGCGCCCTCGAAATCGGTGTCGATCACGGTCGCCCCGGTCAGGTCGGCGCCGCCGAGCTGGGCGTTCCGGAGCGACGCGCCGGTCAGGTCGGCGCCCCTGAGGGAGGCAAACTCGAGATCGACGCGCGACAGGTCGGCGTTGCGCGCGTTCAACCGTTCCAGATTCGCCGATCGCAGCACGGCGCGCATCAACCCCATCGACTGGTTGCGCATGTCGGCGCCGAGATTAGCGTCAGCGATCGAGGCGCCGACCAGGCTCGCGCCGCTGAGATCGGCTGCGATGCGCGCGCCGGTCAGATCGGCGCCGTCGAGGTGAGCGCGCGCCATCTGCGCGGCGAACAGGTTGGCGCCTCTCAGGCTCGCGCCCGTGAGATCGGCGTCGAGAAGCCACGCCTGATCGAGGATCGCTCGATCAAGACGGGCGCCGCCGAGTTTTGTCTTGTTGAGCCGTGCGGTGCGAAGCACCGCCCTGGAAAGGTCGAGCCCCGAGAGATCGAGCCCCGACAAGCGCGTGCCGGTGAAGTCGGCGGGCGCGCCGGCGCTCGCTTTGGCCAGCACGGCCTCGACCTCCTGCCGGCTCATTTCAGCGGAGACCATGGCGGGTGAGGTGAGGTCGACGTCACGCATCATGTCCTGGGCGCCCGCCATGGTCGCGACGAGCGCGAAGCCAAGCGTCGTCAGAGCAACGGTTCGTCTCATCGTCAGGCTCCGCTACCGGCCTGTTTAGCACACGCGCCGCGCGGCTGCCTATGAGACATCCCGCCCGGCGCGTTCGCCGCCCTGCTCACCCTGGGCGCGCCGCGCAAGCCCGGCCTTGATCGCGGCAATCGCGGCGTCGCTGCGCGCCTCGCGCGGGATGCCGATGGGGACCTCGGCCAGGATGCGCGCCGGGCGCGGCGACAGGAAGAACAGGCGATCGCCGAGGCGCACCGCATCGTCCAGGCTGTGCGTCACGAGCAGCGTCGTGACCGGCCGGCTGGCGACCAGCGTCGCGATCTCGTCGCGCAATCGGCCGGCCAGCGCGTCGTCGAGCGAGGCCAGGGGCTCGTCGAGCACCAGAATGTCCGGCTCGACCGCAAAGGCGCGGGCGAGTGCGACGCGGCGGGCCAGCCCCAGCGACAGCTCGCCGGGGAAGTGGCTGCGGTGCTGCTCCAGCTCGAGGATCCTGAACAGCTCGGACAGTTTTGCCTCGCCGATCCCGGGCGCCGCCAGCCGCACATTCTGCTCGACCGAGCGCCACGGCAACAGCCGCGGCTCCTGGAACACCATGCCGATGCGGGCGTCCGGCGGGCACGAGATGGCGCCTTGAAAGTCGCGATCGAGGCCGAGGATGATCCGCAGCATCGTGCTCTTGCCGCAGCCGGACGGTCCGATCAGCACGCCGACCTCGCCGGCACCAAGCGCGAATTTGACCGGCGCGAGCACATCGTGCGTTTCGCCCGCTGCGCTTCTGAACGTCTTGGCTGTGATATCGACTTCAAGCCGCACGGGGCCGCCACCGTGTTGCACGGGCTTCGAACGGCTGCACCAGGACGGTCTCGATGACGAACACCACGGCGGCGAATGTCAGCGAATAGGCGAGCAGCCGCGGCGTGTCGAACAGCTGGAAGGCGACCCCGATCTCGAAGCCGACGCCGTTCGGGCGCCCCAAGAGCTCGGCGACCAGCACGATCTTCCAGACCAGCGACAGCCCGGAGCGCGCGGAGGCGGCGATATAGGGCGCAAGCTGCGGCAGCGCCACGTGCCGGAACGCGCGCCAGCGCGGCATTGCGAACACGGCCGCCATCTCGTCGAGCGAGCGGTCGAGCGCGCGGGTGCCTTCGCGCAAGGTGACGATGGCGGTCGGCAGCTTGTTGATGGCGATCGCGGCGATTGCGGCAGCTTCGGTCAACCCGGCCCAGATATAGGCGAGCACGATCACCACCAGCGCCGGCAGGTTCAGGAGCAGGATCAGCCAGGGATCGCCGAGCCGGTCGGCGAGCTTCACCCGGCCCATCAGATAGCCGATGGCGCTGCCGAGCGACATCGCCAGCACGAAGGCGAGCGCGACGCGCGCGAGCGTGGCGCCGAGATGCAGGAACAGCGCGCCGCTCGCGGCCTCCGCGATCATCACGTCGAGCACGGCGGGCGGCGAGGGCAGTTTTGCACCGCCGACGAACAGCGCGGCTGTCCACCAGATCGCAAGGAGCAGGGCAATCGACAGAAGGCGCAGCACCTCAGTCTCCGGGGACGGCGTGATAGAAGGTGCCGGGATCGAGCTCGGCCGCCGGCCCGACCAGGTCGCGGCCGCCGGTCTCGGCCAGCACGCGGTAGAGCACGCGCGCATCGGCCTCCTCGTCGGCGATGCTCCGGCGCGGAATGCCGTCGCGATAGCGGTCGCGATAGGTCTTGAGCAT
>NZ_JBFULT010000491.1:0-5704 GCF_054049755.1 Bradyrhizobium sp. P5_C11_2 | reverse complement strand
CGCCGAGGCCTAGCACCAGCGGCAGCGGCCCCACGATGCGCAGCAACCCGCGCATGATACGGCGCATCCCACCACACCAACGGCACAACCCGCACATCGGCAACCGACGCCACATCGGCAACCACGGCAAGCCCGGCAGCCTCTGCAGCCGCGGCAACCGCCGCATCCGCGCCACGCCAGCYGCACGCGGCTACCGACGTTTTCCTTGTCGAAGAGATGGAAGGTGGCGAGGCTGACGTCAGCCATTTCCTCTTCATCGAGGGTGATTGCCTGACCCGATCCAAAGTTCGGCAATTGCTGTACGTCGTGTGTCGGCACGGCGGACGCCGATGCGCCTCCCGCCAGCGAGAACGTCAACCCTGCGGCTCCGAACGCCGGCACGGCGACTTTGGTCACTCGCTTCTTCCCTTTAGAAGTCTGCTTCGCCTGCCGCATGGTCGAACCTCCGAGCATTGCAAGAAGCATCCCAGCCGCGGTAAGTCTACGCCCAGGAAATCACGCGAGCAACAACTACGCGCACCAAAGCGCGGCGCGGCACGTTCAGGATATATTCATCTTCATGAACGGCATCGGCACGGCCCGTTGACACAGGCATCAACGATCCACGCACGTGGCGGGCGCGCACGGAGTGCCGCTTGGTGCGGTGCCGCAATCGCATCGGGGCTTGAACGGAGAGATCGGCGTGGCAGATCAACTCGGACGTTTCGCCTGGTACGAACTCCTGACCACGGATGTCACGGCAGCAGGCGCATTCTATCGCAAGGCCGTCGGCTGGGGGTTGAGGGATGAGTCGACTCCGGAGCTGGCTTACAAGGTGGTGAGCAGCGGCAGCGCTCCGGTCGGCGGACTTATGGATCTCCCGGAGGAGGGGCGGAGACTGGGGGCGACGCCGAGGTGGATCGGTTACGTCGCCGTCGACGACCTGGAGGGGACCGCCGCGCAGATCAGGCGTCTCGGAGGCTCGATCCTTGTGCCGCCGACCGATACCAATATTGGCCGAATAGCGGTCGTTGCCGATCCGCAGAAAGCGACGTTCGGTCTCATCCAGGAGTCGACATATGGCCGATCGACGCCGGGCGGGCTGGACGAGCCGGGGCGCGTTGGCTGGCACGAGCTATTGGCCGGCGACCGGACCGCGATCTTCGATTTCTACAGAGAACTATTTGGTTGGCAGAAGGCCGACGCTCAAGCCGATCCAGCGGACTGGTATCAATTGTTTTCGGCGGGTGGGCAAACGGTCGGTGGCATGCTGACGAAACTTCCGAGCGTAGCGCAGCCATGCTGGCTGCATTACTTCAATGTCGACGACATCGGCGCTGCGACCAAGCATGTGAATGCTGGTGGAGGCCGGATCCTCCAGGGTCCGATCGAATTGCCTGATGGCTGCTGGATCGCACGATGTGTCGATCCCCAGGGCGCCCTGTTTGCACTGCAGGGGGCCCGAGGTCATCCAGGCATCGAGCCATCCTCGGCCTCGGAAGTCGGGTGGTCCGCCAAGTGGGGCGACGTTGCCTCACAGGGGAGAATTGTGCTGCCCAAGCCGAAGCGCTAGCTGCGGCGTCTGCCCGGCGCTGGCGCGACCCTCCAAGAGGCCGCGCCGGGAGCAGGGGAGGCCTGCGATAGGCCGATCCGGCCGCCGCTGGGCCAAGTTCCCGTTGCGCCAGCCCACCCCGTGCGCTATCCGGCCGGAAAGGCCTGAGGCGGCTTCTGAATTTTCCCGCTCAGGCACCCAAACCCCGAGGACGGAAACCGCCATGCCAGCCTATCGCTCCCGCACCACCACCCACGGCCGCAACATGGCGGGCGCCCGCGGCCTCTGGCGCGCGACGGGCATGAAGGATGCGGATTTCGGCAAGCCGATCATCGCGGTCGTCAACTCCTTCACCCAGTTCGTGCCCGGCCACGTCCATCTGAAGGACCTCGGCCAGCTCGTCGCCCGCGAGATCGAGCAGGCCGGCGGCGTGGCGAAAGAGTTCAACACCATCGCGGTCGACGACGGCATCGCCATGGGCCATGACGGCATGCTCTACAGCCTGCCGTCGCGCGAGCTCATCGCCGACAGCGTCGAATACATGGCCAACGCCCATTGCGCCGACGGCCTCGTCTGCATCTCCAATTGCGACAAGATCACGCCCGGCATGCTGATGGCGGCGCTGCGCCTCAATATCCCCGCCGTGTTCGTCTCGGGCGGTCCGATGGAGGCCGGCAAGGTCAAGCTCCAGGGCAAGACCAAGGCAGTCGACCTCATCGACGCCATGGTCGCCGCGGCCGACTCCAAGGTCAGCGACGAGGACGTCAAGGTGATCGAGCGCTCGGCGTGCCCGACCTGCGGTTCGTGCTCGGGCATGTTCACCGCCAATTCGATGAACTGCCTGACCGAGGCGCTGGGCCTCGCGCTGCCCGGCAACGGCACCGTGGTCGCAACCCATGCCGACCGCAAGCGGCTGTTCGTCGAGGCCGGCCACACCATCGTCGATCTCGTCCGTCGCTATTACGAGCAGGACGATGCCTCCGTGCTGCCGCGCAACGTCGCCAACTTCAAGGCGTTCGAGAACGCGATGACGCTCGACATCGCGATGGGCGGCTCGACCAACACCGTGCTGCATCTGCTTGCCGCCGCCCATGAAGGGCAGGTGGAATTCACCATGCGCGACATTGACCGTCTCTCGCGCCGGGTGCCGGTGCTGTGCAAGGTCGCGCCGTCCGTCGCCGACGTGCATGTCGAGGACGTGCACCGTGCCGGCGGCATCATGGGCATTCTGGGCGAGCTCGACCGTGCCGGGCTGATCGACACCTCGGTCTCGACCGTGCATGCGCCGACCATGAACGATGCGCTGGAGCGCTGGGACGTCAAGCGCTCCAAGAGCGAGGCCGTGCGCACCTTTTTCCGCGCCTCGCCCGGCGGCATCCCGACGCAGGTCGCATTCAGCCAGGAGCGCCGTTACGACGAGCTCGATACCGATCGCGAGAAGGGCGTGGTCCGCAACCTCGAGCACGCCTTCAGCAAGGACGGCGGTCTCGCCGTGCTCTACGGCAATCTCGCGCAGGACGGCTGCATCGTGAAGACCGCCGGCGTCGACGCCTCGATCCTGAAATTCGCAGGGCCCGCCCGCGTGTTCGAAAGCCAGGACGCAGCCGTCGAGGGCATTTTGGGCGGCAAGGTCGTTGCCGGCGAGATCGTGGTCATCATCTACGAAGGCCCGCGCGGCGGACCGGGCATGCAGGAGATGCTCTATCCGACGAGCTATCTGAAATCGATGGGCCTGGGTAAGGCCTGCGCGCTAGTCACCGACGGACGTTTCTCCGGCGGCTCGTCCGGCCTGTCGATCGGGCATCTGTCGCCGGAAGCGGCCGAGGGCGGCAACATCGGCCTCGTGCGGACCGGCGATCGCATCGCCATCGACATCCCGAACCGCAGCATCAGCCTGGAGGTCTCCGACGAGGAACTCGCCAAGCGCCGTGCGGTGGAAGAGGCGAAGGGCGATGCCGCCTGGCAGGCGACCAACCGCAAGCGCAACGTCTCCACCGCGCTGCGGGCCTATGCTGCACTCACGACCAGTGCCGCGCGCGGCGCGGTGCGCGAGGTGAAGCGGCGCTCGAAGTAAGCGCGTCTTGTGCGGGCGTGATCGCGAGCGCCGCGATCACGCATCGCCCATGGTCAATGAGTTCTTACCGATCGGCGAAAATCCGCCGTTCGCATTAAGGATGCCCCAACGAACTTCGGCAGCCCAGGATTTCGCGGCGTATACTGCTGCGATCGTCAGATCCAAATCCATTTCGGGCAACTGGGGCACCACCACAATGTCTCGTACTCTTGCTGTCGTTTTCTCAACAGTCGTCGCCGCGATTTCGATGACGGGCGCGGCCTCCGCCGGCTGCTACAATTGCTACGCGCCGCCGCCGTGCACGACCTGCTACCAGCAGCAATATGTGCAGCCGCAATACCGCACCGTCGACGAGACCGTGATGGTTTCGCCCGGCGCCACGGTCGCGCACCGCACGCCGGCGCAGTACCGCACCGTGATGGTGCCGCAGACGGTGATGGTGGCGCCCCCGGGCGTCCAGTACGAGCGCATCCCGCCGCAATACGCCACGCGCCAGCGCGTCGAGATGGTCTCGCCCGGCTATTCCTATTACGCCCCGGTCGCGACCGGCTGCGCGTCCTGTGGCGGCTACTGAGCCAACGCATCCGCATACGAACTTCGCGCGGCGCTCCTCACGGGGCGCCGCGTTTTCTTTGGCCCGATACAAGCGAGGCCCGGTCGAGGAGGGGAAACTCCAGCCGGGCCTCGCAACCGGCAACGCCCTGGGTGGTGTCGACGGTCCTGCCGAAACTAGAGGACCACCCTGACGCTCGCCTGACAGACCGCGTCTTCGGAAGCGCGCAGGCCGCGCGGGTACGCCAACTTCGCGTTGCCTTGTGCGGTCGTCTGCGTTAAGCGACAGCCATTCGCCGCGAGGGAAGGGTGGCCGAGTGGTTTAAGGCACCGGTCTTGAAAACCGGCGTGCCCGCAAGGGTACCGTGGGTTCGAATCCCACCCCTTCCGCCAGTATATTGTTCTCCTCTGTTCGAAGTCGTTCGAATTCCACAGCAAAATCAGTGTCTTGCGCCGAAAGACTGTGCTTTGCAGTTCGCCGGTGTTCCTCCTAATCGGGGCACTGACCGTGGTTTTTGCCCGTGGGTTCGGAGGACGGTTTTTCCCGGAGGGACAATGGCTGGAAGGTTCAAACCGCTCGACGTAGAACGCCAAACCAAGCCCGGCAAATGCGCCGACGGCGGTGGGCTTTATTTGATTGTTACCGGACCAACATCGAAGAGCTGGTCGTACCGATATTGGAAGGACGGCAAGGAGCGCTGGCACGGCCTCGGCTCCTTAAAAGACGTGTCGCTAAAGGATGCGCGGCTGGCACAGGATGCGGCGCCTGCGCGTGAAAGGCGATCGCAGCACCGCCGGCGTGGACATAGTGCAGGAGAGGCGAAGGGCGCGCGAAGAGGCGAAAGCCGTCGAGGCCAAGGTTGTATTGCCGACGTTCGAGGAATGCGCGGAAGCCTACATCCGGACGAATTGGTCGACCTGGAGCGAGAAGCATCGCGATCAGTGGCCGTCCTCCCTCAAGCGTTACGCCTATCCCACCATCGGCAAGCTGACCATCCTGGAGATCAAGCCGAGCCACATCCACGATCTGCTCGAGCCGATCTGGGTGGAGAAGCGCGAGACTGCGAACCGGGTCCGCGGTCGGATTGAAACGATTGTTGCGAAGAACGTTGATATCGACGATCCAGACTTCCGCAATCCGGCCGAGCTTACGAGGCAGTTGCGCGAAAAGCTTCCAAAGCGCCCCAAGCGGGTCGTCCGCCATCATCCAGCCTTGCCGTACGCCGAGGCGCCGGCGTTCATGGAACTTCTTGCCGGTGCGCCCGGAACAGCTGCTGCGATGCTACGCTTCCTAATCTTCACGGCTTGCCGCACGAACGAGGCCGTCGAAGGGCATTGGTCTGAGATCGATCGCCCAGGCTCGACCTGGAAAATTCCCGGCGAGCGAATGAAGATGGACCAGGACCACTACGTCCCTTTGACGGATCCCGCGTTGGCGGTCCTCGATGARATGCGAGACGGCCGCCAGGCGAACTGATCTTCACCAATCCCGAAGGCGGGTCATTCTCCGAAAACGCGATGCTCGCGGTACTTGATCGTATCGGCTA
>NZ_JBFULT010000490.1:0-5740 GCF_054049755.1 Bradyrhizobium sp. P5_C11_2 | reverse complement strand
AGTCAATGTCGGTTACAGCGAGGCGGTGAAGAAGGGCGATGTGCTGTTCACGTTGGACAGCTCGAAGCAACGCGCGGCTCTCGAGACCGCCAGGCGCAAGATCGCCGAGGTTGATGCCTCGCTAGCGACCGCGGAATCCGATGTGGTCAAGGCCGAAGCGCAGATTCAGGAAGCCAGGGCCAGTCATCAGCAGGCCAAGGACGAATTGGAGGTCAAGACCGAGTTGCAGCGCCGCAATCCCGGGATCGTCCCGCAACGCGACATCGAGAAACTGCAGGTGGTCGTCGATCAGCGGCAGGCCGGAATCGATGCCGCCACCGCATCGAGGCAGTCGGCGGCCTTGCGGGTTTCAACGCTCCTGCCGGCCGAAAAGGCAAGTGCCGAGGCGTTGTTGGCCGAAGCGCAAGTCGATCTGGACAAGACTTTTGTCCGTGCCGGTGTTGACGGGCGCGTGGAGCAGTTCCTCGTGCGCGTCGGCGATGTGGTCAATCAGCTGATGCGCCCGGCGGGCGTGCTGGTTCCCGACGGCGCCGGGCGGCGCGGCCTGCAGGCGGGCTTTGGTCAGATCGAGGCTCAAGTCCTGCAAGTCGGCATGGTGGCGGAAGCGACCTGCATATCGAGGCCGTGGGTCATCATTCCGATGGTGGTCACCAATGTGCAGGACTACATCGCGGCCGGGCAGTTCCGAAGCGGCGAGCAGCTTATCGAGGCGCAAAATGTCGGGCGGCCCGGCACAATCCTGGCTTTCCTGGAGCCGCTCTACAAGGGCGGTCTTGAAGGCGTGACGCCGGGCAGCAGCTGCATCGTCAACGCCTACACCAGCAATCACGAAGAGATCTCGGCGAAGGAGACCAGCACCGGCCGGGCCATTGTATTGCATGTCGTCGACGGCGTCGGGCTGGTGCATGCGCTGCTGCTGCGCATCCAGGCGCTGCTGCTGCCGATCAAGACGCTGGTGCTCAGCGGCCACTGAACGGGTTCGGTCTTGGCTTGATTCATATCAAGCAAGATCACTGCGGCGGTCCCCGAATGTCCTTCCAACCTGGGAGGATTGATCTGCGACCCGATACGCTACTTCGAACAAGAGCCCAGGCAATGCACACCGTGCCGAAGCCGGGGCGCGCGGTCGCGTTCCTTTGATCTTGATCAATAAAGCAGGCTGACCATTCGAGATGCTTGCCTCGACGAGGGCTCAAGGGAGGACGCAATGTTTCGCTGCGGCAAGACCCTGATCGCGATGGTGCTGCTCTTGGCGATCCCGGTCGCCGCAGCCGCCCAAACGGCGGACACCCCGGCGGCCCCCGCTGCCCCGGCCAGTCAGGCGCAACCGCCGAGCCCGACGCCGCCGACCGCCGAATTGCTCAAGCCCGAACAGCTCGAAGCGCTGGTGGCGCCGATCGCACTCTATCCCGACGAGCTGCTCGCCAATGTGCTGGCGGCTTCCACCTATCCTCTGGAAGTCGTTCAGGCCGATCGCTGGCTGAAAGAGCGCAAGACCCTGAAAGGCGATGCGCTGAAGGCCGAGGTCGAGAAGCAGTCCTGGGACGACAGCGTCAAGGCGTTGGCCTCGACCGCCGAGGTCCTCACGATGATGAGCGACAAGCTCGATTGGACCAAGGCGCTGGGCGACGCCGTGCTCGCGCAGCAGCCGGACGTGATGGATGCGGTCCAGCGGCTGCGCACCAAGGCCTATGACAACAAGAAGCTGGTCACCACCAAGCAGCAGAAGGTCAGTGTCCAGACCCAGGAAAGCAGGCAGGTGATCGTGATCGAACCGGCCGTGGCCGATACGATGTACGTGCCGTACTACGAGCCGGCGACGGTTTACGGAGAGTGGCCCTACACGGATTATCCGCCCTATTATTTCGGCTACCCGTCCTACATCGGTGCGGGCGTGGTCGCAGCCGGCCTCGCCTTCGGCACCGCCTGGGCGATCGGGCGCTGGGGCAATTATTGGGGGGGCGGCTGCAACTGGGGCAACCGCAACGTCTATATCAATCACCGAACCACCAACATCGGAAATGGCTGGCAGCACAATCCGGCGCATCGCCAGGGCGTGCGGTACAACAACGCCAACGTCCAGCAGCGCTTCGGCAACAACAATTTGAAGGCCGGCGCGTCGGACCGCATGGATTTCCGCGGCCGCGACGGACAGCAGGTGTTGAAGCCAGGACAGGACCGGCCAGGTGCTGGAGATCGTGCGGGAGATCGTGCAGGAGATCGTGCAGGCGATCGTGCCGGGGACCGCGCCGGCGATCGAGGTGGCCAAGGCGCGGGGGATCGCGCCAAGGGCGGCGGTGACCGCGCCAAGGGTGGCGGTGATCGCGCCAAGGGTGGCGGCGATCGCGCCAAGGGCGGCGGTGATCGCGCGAAGGCCGCCAACCGCGCCGGCGGCAGTGCGGGCAACCGGCCCGGTGGCGGCAATCGCGGCGGTGCGATGAACGTCTCCTCCGGCCGGGCGGCCGCGGCGGCGTCGGCGCGCGGACGATCCAGCATGGCAAGCATGCCTCGCGGCGGCGGCGGCGGCAGCTTCGCCGGGCGCGGCGGTGGTGGYGGAATGGCGATGCGTGGCGGCGGTGGCGGTGGTGGCTTCCGTGGCGGTGGCGGCGGTGGTGGCCGGCGCTCCGATATCGCGCTCAAGCACGACGTCGTCCTGCTCGGGCATCTCGCCAGCGGTCTCGGCTACTATCGCTTCAGCTATATCGGCAGMCACAAGGCCTATGTCGGCGTCATGGCGCAAGAGGTCGAGCTGGTGGCGCCGGGCGCCGTGACCCGCGGCAGCGACGGATATTTGCGCGTCTATTACGAGAAGCTCGGCCTGAAATTCCGGAGCTACAGCGACTGGCTTGCCGCGGGCGCGAGGATCCCTGCGGAGGTGTCGCCATGATCGGTCTGAAGTGGCTTCAGCGTGCCGTCCTGCCGGGCATCATCGCGCTCGCGCTGATGAGCACGGCGACCGTCGCGCAGCAATCCTATCCGACGCCGGAGGATGCCGCATCGGCGCTCGCGGCCGCGGCCAAGAGCGGCCCGCGCGACATCCTGAAGGTGCTCGGCAGCGCCGCCGAAGACATCGTCTCGTCCGGCGATGAGGTTGCTGACGTCGATATCCGCGCGCGTTTCGTCTCGATGTATGACGCCAGGCATTCGATCAAGGCGGAAGGCAACAAGAAGGCGACGCTGCTGCTTGGGCCCGATGACTTCCCGTTCCCGATCCCGCTCGTCAACACCAAGGCGGGCTGGGAATTCGACACCGCCGAGGGACGCATCGAAGTGCTTCGCCGGCGTATTGGCCGCAACGAGCTCGACGCGATCCAGACCGCGCTCGCCTATGTCGACGCGCAGAACGAATATGCCGACAAGGATCGCGGCGAGGGCGCCGGCGTCTATGCGCAGCGCTTTCTCTCCACGCCCGGCAAGAAGGACGGCCTGTTCTGGCGCGACGACAGCGATCCGAGTCCGCTCGGTGCGCTGGTCGCGGAGGCCTCGGCCGAAGGCTACAAGCCGGGCGAGGGGCCGGCGCCCTATCACGGCTATTACTTCCGCATCCTGAAAGGCCAGGGGCCTGACGCGCCCGGCGGCGCGCTCAACTATGTCGTCAAGGGCAAGATGATCGGCGGCTACGGCCTGATCGCCTGGCCTGCCGAGTATGGCAATTCTGGCGTCATGACCTTCGTGGTCAATCATGCCGGCGTCGTCTACCAGAAGGATCTCGGGCCTCGAACCAACGCCCTCGCTACCCGCATCACCGCGTTCGATCCGGATCAGACCTGGAAGAAGGTCGATGCTGCAAAACCCTGAGCGACGGATGGAGATATTGCGCCAGTTGCTCGGGCGTCTGGCACCCATTGTGCTGCTCGCACTCCTTGTTCCGACCGCCCCCTCGTTTGCGCAGGCCTCCGCCCAGGTCCGCGTCAAGATCGTGAAAGCGGGGCTGCTCGTGGGCGGCGGAGCCGGGACCGGCGTGCTGACCTATCGCGGCCGCCAGTATTCGTTCCGCGTCACCGGATTGAGCCTGGGCTTCACCGCGGGCGCGACAGTTGGGCGGCTCGAGGGCCGGGCCTCAGGCATTCGTGAGATCAGCGATTTTGCCGGCAAATATAGCTCGGTCGGCGGCGGGGCCGCCCTGATCGGCGGCATCAACGGGGTTCAGTTGCGCAACGACAAAGGTGTCACGATGGTGCTGCAGGGGCCAAAGGCCGGGCTGGAGTTCGCCGCCAACCTCAGCGAAATCATGATCTCTCTGAGGTGAGCGTGCATCGCTTCGCCCGCCGATGATCATTGAGGTTTTCTGCACGTCCCGCTCTCGTGCTTGCGTTGGTCGTCCTGGGCGAAATTGCGACCTCACACGGAAATCGGCATCTGCAGCTCGAAAATGGAGCCATCGGCGTCCGATTTGACCAGCCTCAGCTTTCCTCCGCATCTTGCGACCAAGTTGGAGGAGACAGCCAGCCCCAATCCCATACCGCCCGGTTTCGTCGTGAAGAATGGATCGAAGATGCGCTGTTGATGATTCGGAGAGATGCCGGTGCCGGAATCTTCAACGGACAAATGGACCGCCGTGCCGCCATCAAGACTGGTTTTCATACGTAGCTTTCGCTGGTCGGCGGAGACAGAGCCCATTGCGTCAATCGCGTTTTTGCAAAGGTTCAAGACGATCTGCTGAAGCTCGGTGCCGTCCAGGGCCACTGGAGGAATGTCGCCCTGAAACTCTGTAGCCACTGATACTCCATTGGCCAGGAGATCGTGCTTCAACAGTCTCAGCGCAAGCTCTGCGACACCTTCGACGTCTGTCGAAGCACCTCCGTGCGCCGTCTTGACCGTGATCTCGCGAATGCTCGAAATGATTTCAGCGGCCCGGTTGCTGTCGGCTTCGATATCGCGGAGGATGTTCTCCATGTCCTCCAGTTCAGGAGGGTCGGCTCGTAGTTGACCGAGACCTGTCGCGGCATTGAGCGAGATGGCCCCCAACGGGGATCTCAACTCATGGGCGATCGCGCCAGTGACCGCGTCGATGCTGAGAAGCCGGTTCGTCCGTTCGCGTCGCTGCAGCGCAATGACGCTGGCGAGGCGTGAATACAGAAACATCGTTTCGACGAGCAACACGGTCAGCAACATGCAGCTGCCGATCAGAACGAAACCGCGCGCCGCATACCAACCGACGGTAAATCGAACCGAGCTGCCAATGATCGCCACCAGAAAATTGGGCAAGTAGGCGAGCAAAGTCACCATCAGCCAGAGGTCGAGAATCGTGCGCATGCGCACAAACAGGACAGCGAGTACGGTCACGTTCCACAGCAAAAGGATCAGGTTGACCTGATTGCCAAGCGGCGTCTGATGCCTGACGTCGCTCATGTAGAAGGTAGGGAGATATTCGGCCTTCGCGGTCACGATCCACGTCAGTCCCGCTATTGCGGCAGCGATGCAGCCGATCGCGATTCCTATTGCGATCACCGCTCCTGCAGGCCTGCCCGGTCTGCCGGCTTTGAAATGATCCTTCGTCAACCCGTAGATGAGGATCGCCGCGGGAAAGGTCGTATGCCAAAGCACGTAAAGCCAGGCGGGGCTGTTCAGTCCATCGCCGATCACGCCTGCGGGAGCGTATCCGTTCGGAAAGGCGAGCGTCTGCAGGAATGCAAACGATCCGCTGAAAACGTATCCGCTTGCGAGTGCGAGCAGCGCCCACTGAGGCTGGATCGAAAATTGGGCAAATAGCAGGGCTGCCGTGATGAGTTCGGCCACT
>NZ_JBFULT010000489.1:0-5765 GCF_054049755.1 Bradyrhizobium sp. P5_C11_2 | reverse complement strand
CGGGTGCAGCGCCGAGCAAGCCGGCCGCACCGGATCCGGCCGCTCCGTCTGATGGTGGCAAGTCGCAGTAACGTCGCGAATGTCATCGCGTAACACACAGCTGTCATCGCCCGGCTTGACCGGGCGATCCAGTACTCCGAGACGGTCGTGATTGACCGAGAAGCCACGGCGTACTGGATGCCCCGCTTTCGCGGGGCATGACACCGAGAGGATGAGAGAGCGGCGGGACCTAACATCCCGCCGCTTCTCGTTTGCCTCTAGCTGAACATCTTGTTGAGCTCGCCGCCGGAATAGCCGCCGCCGAGCTCGGCAAACGTCCCCTGCTCCGCCATCTCCTTGGCCGCGCGCATGAAGCCGCCCCAGGCGGCACGCGCGAGCGAGCCGCCGATGCTGATCCGGCGCACGCCGAGATCGGCAGCTTCCTGCAAGGACAGCCCGGAGCCGCCGATCAGGAGATTGAACGGCTTTGGATGCACGGCCTTCACCACCGCTGCGATATCCTCGCGGCTCTTCAGGCCCGGCGCGTAGAGGCAATCGGCGCCGGCGTCGGCGTACGCGGTGAGCCGGTCGATGACGAGCTTGAGGTCGGTCACGCCCCACAGATACGCCTCGCAACGGCCGACCAGCAGCGTGCCGCTGTCGCCGATCGCCTTGCGTGAAGCCTTGATGCGCTCGACCGCAAGCGCGCGCTCGTAGATCGGCCTGTCCTTGTCGCCGGTGGAATCCTCGATCGAGAGACCGGCGACGCCGGTGCGTACCCCGCGCTCGACATTTTCCGCGACCTTGTCCGGCTCGACCGCGAAGCCGCCTTCGAAATCGGCGTTGACGGGGATGTCGACCGCCGAGCTCAATGCTGCCAGATGCTGACAGACGTCGTCGACGGTGACGTGATTATCGGCCTTGCCGATGGTCCAGGCAAAGCCCGCGCTCGACGACGCGAGCGCCTTGAAACCGAGATGCTGCAACGCCTTGGCGCTGCCGACGTCGACCGGATTGGGCAGGATGAAGCAGCCGCTCTCGTGCATCTTCTTGAACGTCGCGCGCTTGTCAGCGGTTGTCACATGCATGTTTCTCTCCCTTGTTGGCCGCGCAGACATAAGCGCGCGCAAATGCAAGCGCTAGTGCGCGTCGTGCACTGCGCGGCTGTCCTTGGGCGCCTGCTCGCGATCGTTCATGCCGTAGTCACGGATGACGCTGGCGATGCGCAGGCGGTAGTCGGCAAATATCTGTGCCCTGCCCTTGGCCTGGGTGCGCCGGTGCTCCATCGTGTTGCGCCAGGCCTCGACCGCCGCCTCGTCGCGCCAGAACGACACCGACAGGATCTTGCCCTTCTCGGTCAGGCTCTCGAAGCGCTCGACCGAGATGAAGCCGTCGATGGTTTGGAGGATCGGCTTCAGATCGGCCGCGAGGTCGAAATAATTCTGGCGATGTTCCGGCTTCGGCCAGACTTCGAAGATCACGGCGATCATGGGCGTCTCCTGCTAACGGTGTCGTGGCCTACAATACCACCTTGCGCAGGAATGTGCGCTCTTCCGCGAGGATGAACTTGTTCTCCTCGGCGAAATGGAAATTCGCCATGCCTTCGGCGTCCTGCCGCAGCCGCGCGCGATAGGCCTCATAGGCGGCGAGGCTCTCGAAGGTGATCAGCGCAAAGGCGATGTTGTTGGTGCCCTCATGCGGCATGAAATAACCGATCAGGTCGCCGCCGCATTTCGGGATGATGGTGAGCCAGCGTTTCGAATAGTCCTCGAACTGCGCGCGCTTGAACGGATCGAGCTGGTAGCGGATGAAGACGGTGACGGACATGGGAGCCTCCTGATTGATCGTTGCTGCGAGCAAAGCGACGCCGTCGCCGCTGAAGCACTGGATTGCTTCGCTGCGCTCGCAATGACTTGTTTGCAGCAGGAGCCTACGCCCTTGCCCGACTACAATGCTTCGGCTACCATCGAAGCATGAAATCAGGACCCGACATCGCCATGATCGCTTCGCTGGTCGGCGACCCCGCCCGCGCCAACATGCTCACGGCGCTGATGAATGGGCGCGCGCTGACCGCGAGCGAGCTGGCGCAGGAGGCCGGCATCACGCCGCAGACCGCGAGCTCGCATCTTGGGAAGCTCGAGGCCGGAGGGCTGGTCGAACCGGAGAAGCAGGGCCGGCACCGCTACTACCGCCTCACCGACGATGACGTCGCCGGCGTGCTCGAAGGCCTTGCGGGCCTCGCCGCGCGAACCGGCCACATGCGCGTGCGCACGGGGCCGAAGGATCCGGAGCTGCGGCGGGCGCGCATCTGCTATGACCACCTCGCCGGCGATCTCGGCGTGCAGATGCTCGACACCATGCGCAACCGGCGGCTCGTCAAGCACAAGAAGCAGGAGATCGAACTGACGCCGGACGGCGAGCGCTTCCTGGCGGAGCATTTGCAGATCTCGCCCGAAATGCTCGCCCACCCGCGCCGTCCCGTCTGCAAGGCCTGCCTCGACTGGAGCGAGCGGCGCCACCATCTCGCCGGCACGCTCGGTGCCGCCATGATGAAGCGCTTCACCGAGTTGAAATGGGCCGCGCGCGACGCCACGCCCGGCAGCCGCGTGGTGAATTTCACCCGCACCGGCGAGAAGCAGTTTGCCGCGCTGTTCGGAAATGGGAAGGACTGATCACGCGAGGTGCGTGAAATCGCACGTTTGCGTGTGAATTCGCGTGCTCGTCATGGCCGGGCTTGACCCGGCCATCCATGCGTATATGGCCAGCGTCATTCCGGGGCGGTCCACAGGACCGAACCGTGGTGCGCAATTGCGCACCTGGGAATCTCGAGGTTCCGGGTTCGATGCTTCGCATCGCCCCGGAACGACTGTGCCAGACAACAGAGACCTCAATGAACCGCATCMTCTCGACCGCCCTCGCCGCCGCCCTCCTCGCCACCCCGCTCACTGCATCCCGCGCCGCCGACACCATCCAGCGCGAGCCCTACGGCATCGCGCTCGAAGGTTTTGCCTATCCCTATCCCGTGCACCTGCTGCCGGTCGTCAACGACGGCGAGCAGCTCAGCATGGCCTATATGGACGTCGCCCCTCAGCAGCCGAATGGCCGCACCGTCGTGCTGCTGCACGGGCGCAATTTTCCGTCGAGCTATTGGGCCCCTGTCATCAGGATGCTGAGCGATGCGGGTTTTCGCGTTGTCGTGCCGGACCAGATCGGCTTCGGCAAATCCTCCAAGCCAGCAGGCGAGCTGCATTTCGACACGCTGGCGCGCAACACCATGGCGCTGCTCGACCATCTCAAGATCGACAAGGCCGAGATCGTCGCGCATTCGCTCGGCGGCATGCTGGGCGTGCGCATCGCCCGCGCCTATCCGGACCGGGTCGCACACCTTGTTCTAACGGCCCCAATTGGCCTCGAGGATTACCGCCTCTACGTGCCGCCGACGCCGACCGAGAAGATCATCGAGACCGAGGACAAGCTCACCCCGGACGGCTACCGCAAGCAGCTCCAGACCAATTACGCGATCAAGCTGCCGCCGGATCAGATCACACCGTTCATCGACGCCCGCTTCAACATCAAGAACAGCCCCGACTATCCGCGCTGGCTGCGCGCCTTTGTCAGCTCCGGCCAGATGATCTACCGCGAGCCGGTCGCGCACGAGGTCGCGCTGATCACCGAGCCGACGCTGTTCATCATGGGCGCCGACGACCACAACGCGCCGGGCCGTCCGAACGCGCCGGAGGCGCTCCGCGCAAAAATGGGGCAGAACGCCGAGCTCGCGAAAGCACTGGCCGCGAAGATGCCCAATGCGCGGGCCGAGGTGGTTCCGGACACCGGGCATCTCGTCTTCCTGGAGGCACCGGAGAAGTACAAGGAGTTGGTGCTGGGCTTTCTCGGCCGCTAGCGACGCCTGATTGTCGCCTCAGGCAGCATGCGGTGTTCATGCCGCATTCAGGTCATGATTGGCAGATTTGGATCGCGACGTGTCGGCACGTTCTCCCCAAATTTAACGTGTCGAATCGTGTCTTTTGATTCATTGTGCGCCGCAAGCGCCAGTCCCCCAAGAACCTGCCCCCAAGAATCTGCCCCCCAAGGACAAGAAGGAAGATCAGATGAAATACCTGTTCGCCGCCGTGATGCTCGCCAGCGCGGTCGTTGGTTTCAGCGAGGCGGCCAGCGCCGCCGGTGGCTGCGGCCCCGGCTGGTATCGCGGCGCCTATGGCGGCTGCCGCCCGATGCGCGGTGCGGTCGTTGTGCGCCCTGGCCCGGTCGTGGTCGCGCCGGCGCCGGTCGTTGTCGTGCCGCGCGCGCGCGTGTGCCCCTATGGCTTCCGCTGGTACGCCGGCCGCTGCCGTCCGTTCTGATCTTTTCTTTTCGCATTACGAATTGGCCGCGCGGCATTGGCTGGCGCGGCCATTTCTTTTTGGGCGCATTTCTTTTTGAGGTACCTGCCAACGCTTCATCCGCAGAGTCCTGTAGCAGCCCCCGAATCAAAACGGGGACCGCAACTGCGATCCCCGTCCAAGACCTCGAGCGGCGCTCGATCGGCGAGCCGCTTACCAGTGACGGCGATGCCAGCGCCGGCGGTGCCAGCCCCAGTGACGGTGGCCCCAGCCGCGGTGGTGGCCATGCCAATGCACCTGCTCGGGCTTCAACTCCGCGGCTTCCTCGCTGCTGGTGACGGCGGGATGCACATCTGCATCCGGCTGCGGCATCCCAGCCGGACCGCCGAGCGGCTGCGGCGAGAGCGGCGCGGCTTGTGCGGCGGCCGTGAAAGCGGCTGCGCCCGCCGTCACACCGAATGCGAGTTTCAGAAAATTGCGGCGTTCCATGACATCTTCCTCTCGGGCATGCGTTGCATGATGCGGAGGCAGTGTCGGGCCCGCGAGATGAACTGCGGCTGAATCGCGCGTTCAGGTTCATGTCAAAGCTGACAGGAACGGCCGTAGCCCGGATGGAGCGCAGCGCAATCCGGGGCCGGCGAGGCATCACGCAAAAACCCCGGATTACGCTGCGCTCCATCCGGGCTACGCACCGAACGCTACTTCGCAAACTCCTGTGCCAGCACCAGCGTCTCGCGCGTGCGTTTCACATCGGGCCAGTCGCGGTTGAAATCGGCCACGAGCCGCTTCAGCGCATCGCCCTTCAGCATCGCAGCCAGCTTGGCCTCGTCATCGAACTGATACATCGCCTGGTGCAGCGAGGGATCGTCGAGGCTCCAGAACCGCCAGGCCTTGGCTACGCCGAATGCCTTCACTGCGTCCGGCACATGCTCGGTCTTGTACCATGTGTCGAAGGCGGCGCGCTTGCTGGCGTCGGTGACGGTGGCGCGGACCACGAAGAAGGCGGCGGGCATTGGGYGTCCTCCTGTTGTTTGGGGCGAGACTAACCGCTCAAGTCGCCGGCGACAAAAAGAGTTGGCACCGGTGTCGGAACGCGCGCACGTCACACGTCCTTTGCTCAGGACCTCGACATGGAGACGCCAAATGGCCGACCTCACGCTGACCACCTTCGACTGGGTTCCCGAGATGCCGCGGGGCTTCGTGCGCGACCTTCGCGTGCGCTGGGCGCTCGAAGAAGCCGCACTGCCCTATCGCGTCGCGAGCACGCCTTTCGGCGACCGCAGCGCCACCCATTTCGCGCACCAGCCGTTCGGCCAGGTGCCGTGGCTGACCGACGGCGACATCTCGATCTTCGAGAGCGGCGCGATCCTGCTGCATCTGGGCGAGCTCAGCGACAAGCTGATGCCTACCGATCCGCGCGGTCGCAACACGGCGACGGAATGGGTG
>NZ_JBFULT010000488.1:0-5781 GCF_054049755.1 Bradyrhizobium sp. P5_C11_2 | reverse complement strand
CCCGTGAACTGGTCGGCCTATGAGGACATCGCCGAGTTCTTCACCAACGACRTCAAGGARATCAACGGCRYCAAGRTCTWCGGCCATATGGACTATGGCAAGAAGGACCCCTCGCTCGGMTGGCGYTTCACCGACGCCTGGCTSTCGATGGCCGGCAACGGTGACAAGGGCATTCCGAACGGTCTGCCGGTCGACGAATGGGGCATCCGCATGGAAGGCTGCCGCCCGGTCGGCTCCTCGGTCGAGCGTGGTGGCGACACCAACGGTCCGGCCGCGGTCTACTCGATCACCAAGTACCTCGAGTGGATGAAGAAGTATGCTCCGCCGCAGGCTCAGGGCATGACCTTCTCCGAGTCGGGTCCGGTGCCGGCGCAGGGCAACATCGCCCAGCAGATGTTCTGGTACACCGCCTTCACCGCCGACATGGTGAAGCCGGGTATCGCCGTGATGAACGCGGACGGTACGCCGAAATGGCGTATGGCTCCGTCGCCGCACGGTTCGTACTGGAAGGAAGGCATGAAGCTCGGCTACCAGGACGCCGGTTCGGCGACACTCCTGAAGTCGACCCCGGCTGACCGCCGCAAGGCGGCCTGGCTCTATCTCCAGTTCATCGTCTCCAAGACGGTGTCGCTGAAGAAGAGCCATGTCGGTCTCACCTTCATCCGTGAATCCGACATCTGGGACAAGTCGTTCACCGAGCGTGCGCCGAAGCTCGGCGGCCTGATCGAGTTCTACCGCTCGCCCGCGCGCGTGCAGTGGACCCCGACCGGCAACAACGTGCCCGACTATCCGAAGCTGGCGCAGCTGTGGTGGCAGAATATCGGCGATGCGTCGTCCGGTACGAAGACGCCGCAAGCCGCGATGGATTCGCTTGCCGCCGCGCAAGACTCCGTCATGGAGCGTCTGGAGAAGTCCGGTGTGCAAGGGGCCTGCGGCCCGAAGCTGCACAAGAAGGAAACGGCCGAGTACTGGTTCGCCAAGGCCCAGAAGGACGGCACCATCGCGCCGCAGCGCAAGCTCGCCAACGAGAAGCCGAAGGGCGAAACGGTCGACTACGACACGCTGATCAAGTCGTGGCCGGCCACCCCGCCCAAGCGCGCCTCGCTGCAGTAACGCACGCCGCATAACGACGAAAGGCCGGGAGCAATCCCGGCCTTTTTTCTTTTGGTGAGTCAGGTGCGTTGCCTCCACATCGTCATTGCGAGCGCAGCGAAGCAATCCAGACTGCTACCCGCGGAACGATTCTGGATTGCTTCGCTACGCTCGCAATGACGAGACTGTGGGACGGCCTTACCGCACTCACAACTGTCATCGCCCGCGAAGGCGGGCGATCCAGTACGCCGCGGGCTCTCGGATGAATCTCACTGCTGGTGGCATACTGGATGCCCCGCTTTCGCGGGGCATGACAGCGCGCTGGGGAAAAAACTACTCCGCTGCCTCAGCCGGCTCCAGCGCCGGGTAATCCGTGTACCCCTTCGCGCTGCCGCCATAGAACGTGTTCTTGTCCCAGTCGTTCAGCGCTGCGCCCTTCTTCAGGCGCTCGACGAGGTCGGGGTTCGAGATGAACGGCTTGCCGAAGGCGATGAGATCGGCCGCGTTCGCGTCCAGCACCTTGGTCGCGAGATCGAAGTCGTAGCCGTTGTTGGCGACATAGGCGCCGGCGAAGCGCTTGCGCAGGCTCGCATAGTCGAACGGCGCGATGTCGCGCGGGCCGCCGGTGGCGCCTTCGACGACATGGAGATAGACCAGCTTCAGCGCACTGAGGCCATCGACGATATGGTCGTACAGGGCCTGCGGGTTCGAATCCGAGATATCGTTGGCCGGCGTCACCGGCGAGATGCGGATGCCGGTGCGCTCAGCGCCGGCTTCGGAGACGACGGCCTTGGAGACCTCGAGCATCAGCCGGGCGCGGTTCTCAATCGAGCCGCCATAGGCATCCAGGCGCTTGTTGGTGCCATCCTTGGCGAATTGCTCGAGCAGGTAGCCGTTGGCGCCGTGGATCTCGACGCCGTCGAAGCCGGCCTCGAGCGCATAGCGCGTGGCGCGCTTGAAATCGTCGATAATGCCTGGAATTTCGGAAAGCTCGAGCGCGCGCGGCTCGGAGACGTCGGCGAAGGTGCCGTTGACGAAGGTCTTGCCCTTGGCGCGGATCGCGCTCGGCGCCACCGGGGCTGCGCCATTCGCCTGGAGCGCGGTGTGCGAGATGCGGCCGACATGCCAGAGCTGGATGAAGATCTTGCCGCCGCGCTCATGCACGCGGTCGGTGACCTTGCGCCAGCCGGCGGCCTGGTCCTTGGAGTAGATGCCGGGCGTATCCTGATAGCCCTGGCCCTGCTGCGAGACCTGGCTCGCTTCGGTGATCAGCAGGCCTGCGGAGGCGCGCTGGCCGTAATAGTCGGCGGCGAGGGGACCTGGCACGAAGCTGCCGGGCACGGCGCGGTTGCGCGTCAGGGGCGCCATCACGAAACGGTTCGCGAGCGTGATCGGGCCGAGCTTGTAGGGCTCAAACAATTTGGTCGGACGGCTCATGGGATTGCTTCCAGGCGGTGAGAGATCTGGAACACTTGTGCATCGCGGCAATCAGCGCAAGGGAGGAGCCATACGGAAAGTGCAGGCGAGCTACGCGGCAAGGCCCGCGTAGCATAATTCATGTGCAATTTGGGCCGCGGCAGCGGGTTTCCGCTGCCGGGCTCAGAAGTCAGTTGGTGCCGAGGAAGTCGCGCTTGCCGATCTCAACGCCATTGTGACGCAAAAGGCCGTGGGCGGTCGCGGCGTGGAAATAGAAGTTCGGCAGCGAGAACGCGCTGAGGAATTGCTGCCCCTTCATGGTGATGGATTTGTCGGGCCCGGCCGGGAAGGTGACGTCCCTGGTGTCGGCGCCCTCGAACTGTTCGGGCTTGAACGACTTCACATAGTCGATCGTCTTCGCGAGCCGCTGCTTCAATTCGACGAAGCTGGTCTCGGTGTCGGGATTGGAYGGCACTTCGCTATGCGTCAGCCGCGCGCAACCCTTGGTAGCGAAATCGCTGACGAGCTGGATCTGCTTCGACAGCGGCAGCATGTCCGGGAACAGGCGGGAGCCGAGCAGGACGCTCGGGTCGACCTTCTTGGCCGCGCAATGCGCCTCGGCTTTGGTGAGCAGGCCGATGAGGCTGTTCAGCATTTGCAGATATGCGGGGACGACGGCGTCGTGGAAGGACATGTAATGCTCGCTCGAATGAGGGGAAATCTCAGGAGAAAACCTGAGCCACTCACATGGGAGCCTCATGGAAAAATACAATCGCGCGAGCGGCTTGTGCGGTGCGAAAATTCTCCACGGCTGTCATCGCCCGCGAAGCGGGCGATCCAGTACGCCGCGGCCGGAATTGTGCGTACCAATTGTCGCCGCGGAGTACTGGATGCCCCGCTTTCGCGGGGCATGACGGAGAGTAGAGGCTTTACCGCACCGTCGCCTGGGGCTGCGCCTGCGCCGTGCCGCCGCGCATGCGGGCGAGCAGCTCGGCGGTCGGCCAGGAATCGGCGGGCAGGCCGTATTTGACCTGCATCGCCTTCACGGCGGCACGGCTCTGCTGGCCGAGCACGCCGTCGACCTTGCCGACATTGAAGCCGGCGCGGACCAGGAGCTGCTGCAATTCCTTCAGGTCGTTGAACGGCAGCTGCGCGACCGGCTGGGCCGGCTTGCGCATCGGCGCCGCGCCCGCGATGCGCGAGGCGAGGTAACCTGCGGTGGTCGAATAGATCAGCGAGTTATTCCACTCGGTGTAGGCCGCGAAATTCGGATAGGCCATGAAGGCCGGACCAAAGCGTCCCATCGGCAGCAGCACGGAGGCCGCGAGATTGTCGTTCGGCAGCGGCCGGCCGTCCGGATAGGTGACACCGAGCTGCGCCCATTTCGAGCGCGGCTCTCGCACCGAGAGATCGGTCTGGTCCCATGGCAGGTTCTGCGGCACCTTGATCTCTTCCAGCCATGGCTCGCCGCGCCGCCACTTCAAGCCGTTGGCGATGTAGTTCGCGGTCGAGCCGATCACGTCGGGCCCGCTGCGCAACAGATCGCGCCGCCCGTCGCCGTCATAGTCGACGGCGTAGTTGACGTAATGCACCGGCAGGAACTGGGTCTGCCCGAGCTCGCCGGCCCAGGAGCCGATCATCTCCTCGGGCGTGAGGTCGCCGCGGTCGATGACCTTCAGCGCAGCGATGGTCTCGTTCACGAACATCTCCGAGCGCCGGCAGTCATAGGCGAGCGACACCAGCGATTTCAGCGTCGGCAGATTGCCCATGTTGGCGCCGAAATCGCTTTCCAGGCCCCAGAACGCCGCGATCACCGCCGCCGGCACGCCGTATTCCTTCTCGGCCCGCGCGAACGCGGCCGCATAGGTCTTGATGTGCTGCTGGCCGTTTTGCATGCGATAGGGCGCGGCCATGCGGCCGGCGAATTCGGTGAAGAGCTGGCCGAACACGCGCTGGCCGCGGTCGCGGTTGACGATGCCCTGGTCGTAGACGAGGTAGGGCGAGGCTTCCGCGATCGTGTGCTGCGACACGCCGGCGGCAACGGCCTGCTGTTTAATGTCGGCCAGGAAGCGATCGAAGCTCGCCCCGTTATGGCACGACGCCGCGCGCGGCGAGGGAGCGGTGGCCTTCGGGACGGCGGGCTTTGTCGGAGGCGGCATGAGCTGAGCCGAGGCGCTCGAGCAGGCGAGGAGTGCGACGGCCGCGATCAGAAATCGGGTCTGGACCATGTGGGTTCCGGCAGGGGGAGGGCGAGGCGTGGATTCGCCCAAAGTTTAGGTGAAGTGATGGCCTCAAGCCAACCTTTCCATGACCCGCCGGCTGATGGAATAAGAGCGAGCGCTGATCTAGCCAAACAGCCTCATCAGAAGTGCTTTGCCGACCGGGAGGGCCCTGACGCCCTGATAGGCGCGGATATATTCGCCGGCATAGAACGCCCTGATCGCATGGACGCGTGCATCCATGCCTTCCTCAAACCGCACCGCGAATCCATCCACCGTCAGTCGCACCACGATCGCCGCGATCGAGCGGCCATAGATGCGGCAGTCGATCGTGCTGCCGGGTGCCGGCGGATCGGGATCGATCAGCCGGGCGCCGGTAATGGAGATGTCGGCGAGCCGCGCGAGATGCCACTTGCCGCCCTGACGCAACAGGATCGGCTCATTGCGATTGAAGCGCTCCGCCTTGCGCTTGCGCGGCTGCTCGATGCAGACGAAGCAGACCACGGTGAGGATGACCGCGTTGTAGAGGCTCCAGGCCAGGGCCAGTCCGCCATAGGCGATGTTCTCGCCGCGCAGATGCAGGATGAAAGCGTAGGCGATGGCCGCGAGCGTGATGATGAGGGCGCAGCCATAGATCCGCAGCAGCGGCCATTCGACGAATCTGCTGTCACGGTCGCCGCCCTTCGCCGTGACCTTGAATTTGTGTCCCTTCGGCTTCAACAGGCCGGTTGCCACCGCCTTGAGCACCGCGGGCGCGGCGATGAGTTGCGAGACGTCCGACATCATGGCGAGTGACCGGCCGTGCGACAGCCAGGCCATGCTGAGTGCGTGCCAGACGTAGAACGGCAGGAAGAAGCGCAATAGCTCAGTGAGGTCCGCCTGCACCGCCTTGATGCCGAACAGCAGGAACAGCCAGGGCACGATGAGTCCTGCGACCTTCGACGTGTAGACCGCCGCCCAGCTCATGAAGGCATCGACCAGCGAAAGCCGGTCAATGAAGGACAATTTTGAATCCCGCGAGAGCGGCCCGCTGCGGCCGCGGACGATTTGCATC
>NZ_JBFULT010000487.1:0-5826 GCF_054049755.1 Bradyrhizobium sp. P5_C11_2 | reverse complement strand
GCGGCGCCTCCTGCACCGGAGCCGGCGCGGGCCGCACCGCCGCCTGCGGCGCTGCGTCGCTATCGGCGTCGGTCTGGTCGATCCGCTCCTTCAAGAGATCGAAGGCGGCCTTGAGCTCTTCGCGCGGGTCGATGATCGAAACCTGGGCGCAGGCCGCCTCGATGGCCGAGAGCTGCGAATCAATCAGGTCGCAGATTCGCCCGTCGGCGCCGATCTCGCGCCAGCGCCACGAGATCTCCTTGATGATGCGGACGCCGCGCTGGATCGGCCCGACGCTCGCCTCGATCGCGGAGGGGTCGAACGCCGCGATCGCGATGGTCTCGGCCTCCCGGATCGCGCGGCGGATCTCGACCAGCGCCTCGGGCAGGCGGTCCTCGACGACGGGTTGTCGCTGTGCGGCAAGGGTTTCCTCGATTTTCGCGACCGCGTCGAGCACCATGGCCGTGTCGGCATTGCGGTTTCGCTTGGCGTATTCGCCGAGGAACCAGCGGCCGCGCGCGGTCTCCATGAAGGCTTCGCGGATCGCGTCGTAGTCCTGCTCGTTCGGCTCGGCCGCGCGGGCAGACATAGGCGAGAGGGCAAATGCTTCAGAGGCCATGTCAATCTCGTCGCGCAAATCACTGCGCGTTAAGCTAACGATCACCACGATATCGACCGAATCGCAATTGGTTTGATGGCAAGCGAATCACAAATCCCCATCGCAGCGTCCGAAAAGCAGCGATTCGCGGTGCGGCTGGCGCTGTTCTATTCGGCGGTGTTCGCGGTCTCCGGCACGCATCTGCCGTTCTTTCCGGTCTGGCTGAAGGCGGTCGGCATCGACGCGGCCTGGATCGGCATCATCAGCGCGCTGCCGGGGATCACGCGGTTCACCACGCTGCCTTACGCCACCGCGCTTGCCGAAAAGCGCCATGCGATTCGCGCCGGCATCATGGTTTCGGTGTTTGCGACGGCGGTGGGGTTTGCGCTGCTCGGCTTGCAGCACCAGCCGCTGGCGCTGCTCCTGATCTATGCGCTGACCTGCATCATGTGGACGCCGGTGGTCCCGCTGACGGATGCGTACGCGCTGCGCGGCGTCGTTCGCTACGGCTTCGACTACGGGCCGGTGCGGCTGTGGGGCTCGGCAGCCTTCGCCGCCGGCTCACTCGCCTGCGGCTATCTCGTCGACAGCATCGCCACGCGCGAGCTGATCTGGGTCATCGTCGCCTGGGCCGTCGTGGCGGCCATCGCCGGCCTGCTGCTCCAGCCGCTCGACGATGTCAGGCGCAGGACCGCGGAGACGCCCGCCGGCAACGCCCTGCTGCGCGATGCCGGGTTCTGGGCCGTCATCCTCGCGGCCGCGCTGATCCAGGGCAGTCATGCCGCCTATTACTCGTTTTCGGCGATCAGCTGGCAGGCCCATGGTCTCGGCGGGCTCACGATCGCGGGCCTCTGGACGCTGGGTGTGATCGCCGAGATCGTCGTCTTCGCGCTGTCGCCGCGCTTCTCTCTGCATCCGTCGTCGCTGATGGCGATCGGCGGCGCGAGTGCCGTGGTGCGCTGGATCGTCACCGCGCATGATCCGCCGCTCGCGCTGCTCGCGGTGGTGCAATTGGGGCACGGCCTCAGCTTCGGCCTCACCATCATCGGCACCATGACCCTGCTGGTGCAGCGCGTGCCCTCGCATCAGATCGCGCGCGGGCAGGGCTACTATGCCGCGTCTAGCGGGCTGTTGGGCGCGGTGACCTCGATCGCGTCGGGCGCGATCTACGCGCAGATCGGCGAGGGCGTGTACTACGTGATGGCCGCGATGGCAGGCCTGGGCAGCCTCCTGATCTGGTCGGCGCGGCATCGGCTGAAAACTCAGCCCCAGAGCGAGGCGTCCGGCGGATAGACCAGGCTGTCGTCATAACGCAGCCCGTGCTCGCGGTCGCGCGCCAGCAGGAGCGGACCGTCGAGATCGACGAAGCGTGCCTGCGGCGTCACCAGCATCGCCGGCGCCATCGACAGCGAGGTTGCGACCATGCAGCCGATCATGATCTCGAAGCCGAGCGCCTGCGCCGCGTCAGCCATGGCGAGCGCCTCGGTGAGGCCGCCGGTCTTGTCGAGCTTGATGTTCACGGCGTCGTAGCGGTCGCGCAGCGGCGCGAGCGAGTTGCGGTCGTGCACGCTCTCGTCGGCGCAGACCGCGAGCGGCCGTTTGATCCGCGCCAGCGCGTCGTCCTTGCCGGCCGGCAGCGGCTGCTCGACCAGGGTGACGCCGGCGGCGTCGCAGGCGGCGAGGTTGTGCGCCAGATTGGCCTCGGTCCAGGCCTCGTTGGCGTCCACGATCAGCTCCGATTCGGGGGCGGCCTTCCGGACGGCTGCGATCCTGGCGTCGTCGCCCGCGCCGCCGAGCTTGATCTTGAGCAGCGGCCGGTGCGCAGCCCTGGCGGTCGCGGCCGCCATCGCCTCGGGGGTGCCCAGCGAGATGGTGTAGGCCGTGGTGCGCTCGCCCGGAACCGGGCGGTCCAGCAGGTTCCAGGCTCGCAACCCCGCCGCCTTGGCCTCCAGGTCGATCAGGGCGCAATCCAGCGCGTTGCGGGCCGCGCCCGGCGGCATGGCGGCTTGCAGGGCCTGCCTCGTCAGCCCGCCCGCGACGGCCGCCTGCATGGCCTCAATGGCCGCAAGGGTCGCCTCGGGGGTCTCGCCATAGCGGGGATAGGGCACGCACTCGCCGCGGCCGGTCAGGCCGTCCCGGCGGACCTCGGCCACCACGGTCACGGCCTCGGTCTTGGCGCCCCGGCTGATGGTGAAGCTGCCGGCGATCGGGAAGCGCTCGATTCGCCCAGCCAGTGCTGGAACTTTGCTGGAAGTCATTTTGAACTCTGGCGAAATCTGAACCTGCTAGTTACCTCTAGCAACTAACAATGGCCAGTTGGGGATACCTTTCCAGGTAAGGGCGCGTGCGCAACCATTTGATTTTATCCGTTTCTTGCGCCTCGGCGCGGGAGCGGACATCTTGAGCGGCGATCCGAAGCTGGAGCGGATTGCCAAGGGCAACGCGCTGGCACTCTGCGCCACCGGGACCTGGACCGCGAGTTTCGCCCCGGTCCTGGAGCGGATGGTCGCCGACGCCGAGAAGCTCGCCGGCGGCTCGCAAAGCATCTTCATCGACGTCTCCGAGGTCGCCAAGCTCGACACGTTCGGGGCCTGGCTGATCGAGCGGCTGCGCCGCAGCCTGACGCAAGGCGCGGTCGAGGCGCAGATCGCAGGGCTCTCGGCCAATTATTCGAGCCTCGTCGACGAGGTGCGGCGGGTCAGTGCGACGCCCGTCATCGACAGCAGCACGATCACCATCACCGGCATGCTGGAGCAGATCGGCCGCGCCGTGTCCGGCGTTGCCGGCACCGTCGCAGGCCTGATCGACATGCTCGGCGCGGTGCTCGCGGCGGGTTTTCGCGTGCTGATCCATCCGCGTTCGCTCCGCCTGACCTCGACGGTGCACCATCTCGAGCAGGTCTGCTGGCGCGCGGTGCCGATCATCGTGCTGATCACCTTCCTGATCGGCTGCATCATCGCCCAGCAGGGCATCTTCCATTTCCGCCGCTTCGGCGCCGACATCTTCGTCGTCGACATGCTGGGCGTGCTGGTGCTGCGCGAGATCGGCGTCCTGCTGGTCGCGATCATGGTCGCGGGCCGTTCGGGCAGCGCCTACACCGCCGAGCTCGGCTCGATGAAGATGCGCGAGGAGATCGACGCGCTGCGCACCATGGGCTTCGACCCGATCGAGGTCCTGGTGCTGCCGCGCATGCTGGCGCTGGTGCTGGCGCTGCCGATCCTGGCCTTCCTCGGCGCGATGGCGGCGCTCTATGGCGGCGGGCTGGTGGCCTGGCTCTATGGCGGCGTCGAACCCGAAGCCTTCCTGCTGCGCCTGCGCGACGCCATCTCGATCGACCATTTCATCGTCGGCATGGTCAAGGCGCCGGTGATGGCGGCCGTGATCGGCATCGTCGCCTGCGTCGAGGGGCTCGCGGTCCAGGGCAGCGCGGAATCGCTCGGACAGCACACCACCTCGTCGGTGGTGAAGGGCATCTTCTTCGTCATTGTCATGGACGGCGTGTTCGCCATCTTCTTCGCATCGATCGGAATGTGATGATGGCGCAAGAGATCAAGAACGTGGTTCAGGATCCCATCATCCGCGTCCGCGACATCACCGTGCAGTTCGGCGCGACGCGCGTGCTCGACGGGCTCAACCTCGACGTCAAGCGCGGCGAGATTTTGGGCTTTGTCGGCCCTTCAGGCGCGGGCAAATCGGTGCTGACACGCACCATCATCGGTCTGGTGCCGAAGGTCGCAGGCTCCATCGAGGTGTTCGGCGTCGACCTGGATTCCTCCAGCACATCGCAGCGCCGCAACGTCGAGCGGCGCTGGGGCGTGCTGTTCCAGCAGGGCGCGCTGTTCTCCTCGCTGACCGTGCGGCAGAACATCCAGTTTCCGATGCGCGAATATCTCAGGGTGTCGCAGCGGCTGATGGACGAGATCACCATGGCCAAGCTCACCATGGTCGGCCTCAAGCCCGAAGTGGCCGAGCGCTTTCCGTCGGAACTGTCCGGCGGCATGATCAAGCGCGTGGCGCTGGCGCGCGCCCTGTCGCTCGATCCGGACCTCGTCTTCCTCGACGAGCCGACCTCCGGTCTCGACCCGATCGGCGCCGGCGATTTCGACGAGCTGGTCAGGACGCTCCAGCGCACTTTGGGCCTGACCGTTTTCATGGTAACGCACGACCTCGACAGCCTTTACACCGCTTGCGACCGGATCGCCGTTTTAGGGAACGGTAAGATCATTGCGGCAGGGTCGATCGCCGACATGCAGGCCTCGCAGCATCCCTGGCTGAGGCAGTATTTCCATGGCAAGCGCGCCCGCGCGGTCATGGGCTGAGTGGTAGCCGGAGTAGCTGATGGAAACGCGGGCGAATTACGTGCTGATCGGGTCGTTCACGCTGGCGGTCATCGCCGCGGCGATCGGCTTCGTGCTGTGGTTCCAGTCGCTGCACACCACCAAGCAGCGCAGCCCCCTGCGCGTCGTGTTCGAGGGCCCGGCGGCGGGCCTGCGCAACGGCGGCAGTGTCAATTTCAACGGTATCCGGGTGGGTGAGGTGGTTTCGGTGAAGCTCGATAACCCGCGGCGGGTTGTCGCACTCGCCATGGTCGAGAACAACGCCCCGATCCGCAAGGACACCCTCGTCGGTCTCGAATTCCAGGGCCTCACCGGCGTCGCCGCGATCTCGCTCAAGGGTGGCGAGGAGACAGCGCCGGCCCCGCCGCTCGACGAGGACGGCATCCCGACGCTGACGGCGGATCCCAACAAGCTCCAGGACGTCACCGAGGCGATCCGCGGCACGCTCCAGAACATCAACAAGCTCGTCGCCGACAATCAGGAGTCGGTGAAGAACTCGCTGAAGAATCTCGAGGCCTTCACCAATTCGCTCGCCCGCAATTCCGAGAAGATCGACGGCGTGATGGCCAAGGTCGACGGCGTCATGCTCAAGGCCGACAATCTCATGCTCGGCCTCAACACGCTGGCCGGCGGCAAGGACGGCGGCGAGCTGTTCCAGGCGGTGAAATCGATCCGTGAGCTGGCCGACGATTTCGACAAGCGCTCCGGCGCATTGATGTCCGACGGCCGCCGCACGCTCGGTGACATCAGCCGCGCCGTGAACAATTTCGACCGCAACCCGACCCGCGTGCTGTTCGGCGCCAGCAACAGCGCACCAGCCGCCGCGCCGCCGCCGGCCGAGCCGCCGAAGCCGGCGCCCGCGAACGAGCGCAAGCGGCAGTAGCGGGCCAGAGTGCTTCCCCGACGTCGTCC
>NZ_JBFULT010000486.1:0-5827 GCF_054049755.1 Bradyrhizobium sp. P5_C11_2 | reverse complement strand
CGCCCGTGGTGGTGCTGACCACCACCGACGATTCTCAGGAAATCAAGCGCTGCTACGAGCTCGGCTGCAACGTCTACATCACCAAGCCCGTCAATTACGAGAATTTCGCCAACGCAATCCGGCAGCTCGGGCTATTCTTCTCCGTCATCCAGGTCCCGCCCGCCGCCACATGAACCAGCGAACGCCAACCCTGCTCTATATCGACGACGACGACGCGCTGGCGCGCCTGGTCGAACGCGGCCTGACCCGCCGCGGCTACAAGGTCGTTCATGCCGCGAGCGGCGAGGAAGGCCTGGAACTGCTTCGCCGCGCGGATGCCCAAGACTCCGATGCACAAGACTCCGATGCACAAGACTCCACCGAAGGCTGCATCGACGTCGTGGCGCTCGACCAGTACATGCCCGGTCTCGACGGCCTCGAGACGCTCGAACAGATCATGGCGATCCCGGGCGCGCCTCCCGTGGTGTTCGTCACCGCGTCGCAGGATTCCAACATCGCGGTCACCGCGCTGAAGGCGGGCGCGGCGGATTATCTGGTCAAGGACGTCATGGGCGACTTCATCCCGCTCCTGCACGTCGCCGCCGACGGCGCGCTGCGCCAGGCCGAGTTGCAGAAGGCGCGTGAGGCCGCCGAAGCGGAAATCCATGCCTCGCGCGACCGCTACGCCGCCCTCGCGGCCGAGCGCGAACTGCTGCTGCGCGAGGTCAACCACCGCGTCGGCAATTCGCTCCAGATCATCGCCTCGCTCCTGCACTTGCAGGCGAGCTCCGCCGCACAGGAAGAGGTCAAGGCGGCGCTGACCAATGCGATGGGCCGCGTCGCCGCGGTCGCCCAGGTGCACCGCCGCCTCTACACCTCGCAGGATCTCAAGAGCGTGGTCCTGAACCAGTATCTGGACGCGCTGCTCGAGGACCTGCGCCGCTCGGCCGAAGGTAACCGGATGTCGCGCCTGACGCTGAAGGCGGAGCCGATCGAGATCGATCCGGACCGCGCCGTCGCCGTCGGCATCATCGTCAACGAGCTGGTCATGAACGCTGTGAAATACGCCTATCCCGACGGCGCGGGCCCGATCCATGTCGAGCTGACCTCGCAGGGCGAGGATCTCATGCTGGCGATCGCCGACGACGGCGTCGGCGACAACGTCAAGGCCGATCCGCGCTCCACCGGCATGGGTCAGCGCATCGTCGCGGCGATGGCCTCCAAGCTCGACGCCTCGGTCGAGCGCGATCCCGGCCATGCCGGAACCCGCATCCTGCTCAAGTTCCGCCGCGTGGTCCCGCCCCCCGGCAGGGCCAGCACCGCCGCGGCAAGCTGACCGGCGCGGCCTCGCCGGCCCATCGCAAGCGCGCCGCGATCCTGCTATTGTCGCAAGCCATGACTTCGCGCGATTCCGCCTCGTCTGAAATCACGCCGGCCGTGCTGCTGCGGGCCTATGCCTGCGGCATCTTTCCGATGGCCGAGAGCGCTGACGATCCGACCCTGTTCTGGGTCGAGCCGGAAATGCGCGGCGTCATCCCGCTGGATGGTTTTCGCGTCGCCTCACGGCTCGCGCGCACCGTGCGGTCGGACTGCTTTCGCGTCACCGTCAACACCGCCTTCAAGGCGACGATCGCCGGTTGCGCCGCGCCGCAGGCCGGACGCGAGGACACCTGGATCAACAAGCGCATCCGCGATCTCTATGGCGGCCTGTACGAGCTCGGCCATTGCCACAGCGTCGAGGCCTGGCAGGGCGACGATCTCGTCGGCGGCCTCTATGGCGTGAGCCTCGGGCGGGCCTTCTTCGGCGAGAGCATGTTCCACACCGCGCGCGATGCCTCCAAGGTCGCGCTGGTGCATCTCGTCGCGCGGCTCATCCATGGCGGCTTCGAGCTGCTCGACACCCAATACGTCACCGAGCATCTGAAGAGCTTTGGCGCGGCCGAGATTTCGCGGCGCCGCTACACCGCCCTGCTCGACAGGGCGCTCGCCGGCGAGCCCGGCGATTTCCTGAGGCTCTCGACAGGTGAAGCGATCCCGGGCGCGCACGCGCTCGAGATCATCGCGTCTCGGCAATAAATCAGGTCTACCGGCTCCCGAAGCCGGGGATGCCGAACAGACCCGGCCGCTGCTCCGGCGGCGGAGGTGGCGGCGGCGCCGGCTGCGCTTGCGGTGGCGGCAACGGCTGCGGCGGACGCTGCTGCACGGCCTGCTTCGGCGCGGCCTTCTTTTGCGCCGGAGGCGGCGGCGCCACCGGCCTGGTCGCCGGATCCGGCGCTGCGGTTGCGATGGTCTGCTGCGGCTCTTTGCAGTCGGTCAGCCAGATGTCGTAGATCGGGTGCTCGACGCCGTGCAGGCCGGGGCTTGCGGCATACATCCAGCCCGAGAAGATCCGCTTCACCTCGCCCTGCAACGTGATCTCGTCGACCTCGACGAAGGCGTCGGTGTTGGCGGCTTCGGTCGCCGGCCGGGTGTAGCAGGCATCGGTTTTGACCCGGAGCGCGCCGAACTGCACGGTCTCGCCGATATCCTCGTCGAAATTGATGATGCGCCCGGTGATCTTGTCGAGGCCGGAGAAGGTCGCCTTCTTGTTCACGATCTTCTGGGCCGGCGGCTCGGTGACCACCTCGTCGCCGGGCTGGAGGCTGGCCGGCGTCTGCGGCACGGTCCCCTTCTGCAGGGGCTGGCGCTGGCCCGGAACGGCCGGATTGGCACCCGGCGGCGGCGCGGCTTGCGGATTGGGCGGTGCGACCGCCACGGACGGCGGCTGGTTCGGAGGAGCGACGGTGCTGCCGGGCGGCGGCGCCAGAGGCTGGGTCTCGACCGGCCCCGGCATGATATTGCCCTGCCGTCCCGGCGGCGGCGCCATCGGGCGCGACGGCAGCACGCGGCCCTGCGGCGGCAGCTCCGGCACCTCTTCGTCGTCGTCGGGGATCTGCTGCGGCGGAGGCTGCGGCTGGCCACGGGGGATATTGCCCGGCGGCCGCAGCGGCGGCGGATCGGAGAAGATCGTGCCGATCTGCGCCTGCGCCGGCGTCGCCACCGTCATCGCGGTAGCGGCCAAAAGCGCCGCAAGACCTGTCAGGGTAAAGGTTCGAAACATATCTCGCGCGGCTTTAACAGCGAATCGGGCTTGCTGGACATTCTACAGGGGTACCGCCGCTCGCAGGCCATCCGGTTAACACGGCGAATACGGCGGGGGAAGGGCGGCATCCCTGCCCTGCCCGGCGCCGTCTGGCCAGACCAGCCCCCGGATGGGATAGTCGGACGGCCCCCGCCCCGGGGGCCGAGGCGGGCATCGCGCCCCGAAAAACGACGTCCAACCATACCGGAAAACCGCAAGGCCGCTTCCCATGCCCGTCGTCCTCGATCCCGACGCCGCCGCCGTTTACAAGGCGTTCCAGGAGGCCGGCCGCCCCGCCTACGAAACCCTGACCGCGCCGGAAGCGCGCGACTATTATTCACAGGCGCGCTTTGCCACCAATCCCGAGCCGCCGGAGCTTGCGCGCGTCGCGCTCCTGTCGATCCCGGCGCCGCTTGGGGTGATTCCGGCGCGCCTCTATGTCCCCGGCGAGCTGCGCGGACATGACGGCTTGTCGCCGGCGCTGGTCTTCTTCCATGGCGGCGGCTGGGTGGTCGGCAACCTCGACACCCATGACGTTGCCTGCCGCAAGCTCGCCGTCGAAGGCGCGCTGATCGTGATCTCCGTCGACTACCGCCTCGCGCCCGAGCACAAGTTCCCGGCCGCCATCGACGATGCGATCGCCGCGACCAAATGGGTTGCCGCGAACGCACGCGAGCTCGGTATCGACGCCTCGCGCTTGTGCGTCGGCGGCGACAGCGCCGGCGGCAACCTCGCAGCCGTCACAGCGCTCGCCGCACGCGACGGCGACGGCCCCGCGCTTGCGGGCCAGGTGTTGATCTATCCAGCCGTTGATTTCGCCATGACGCACGGCTCCCACCGTGAGCCCGAGACCAGCGTGCTGCTGACGCATTCGGTGATCCGCTGGTTCCGCGACCACTATCTGGGCGGCGTCGCCGACATCCACGACTGGCGCGCCTCGCCGGCGCGCGCCGCGAGCCTCGTCGGCCTGCCGCCGGCCTATGTGCTGACCGCCGGCGCCGATCCGCTGCGCGATGAAGGCGACGAATATGCCCGGCGCCTGAGAGAGGCCGGCGTTCCCGTCACCTCCAGGCATTATCCCGGGCAGTTCCACGGCTTCTTCACCATGGGAAAATTGTTGCAACAGGCGAATGTCGCGGCGCGCGAGATCGGCGCGTGGCTGAAGGGATTGGGCTGACGACGCCCGTTTCACATGCTCTCGGTTTTTCAAAACACGCTTGCCGTCCCCCTGCGCGCCCTGACCTGGCTCGGCGACCAGGGCACCCGCGCGGTCGCGGCGATCGCGTTCATCGCGGTTGCGGTGCCCCCGCTCGGCGCGCTGCTGCGCCCCTACGTCACCGAGGCGATCCTCGGCCTGCTCTGCATCTCCTTCATGCGGGTCGATCTGGCCGCGCTGTACGGACATCTGCGCCGGCCGGCGCTGGTCGCGGGCGCCACGGCCTGGACCACGATCGGGGTGCCGCTGATCGTCGGGCTGACCGCCCATGCGACCGGGCTCACAAGCCGCTCGCCCGGCCTCTTCCTTGCCCTGATGCTCCAGGGCATGGCCTCGCCGATGATGGCCGCGCCGGCGCTCGCCGCGCTGATGGGCCTCGACGCCACGTTCGTGCTGATCACGCTGGTCACCTCGACCGCACTCGTGCCGTTCACCGCATCGCTGTTCGCAAGCCTGTTTCTCGACGGCATGCTCAGCATCTCGCCGCTCGCGCTCGGCTTGAAGCTGCTCGGTATCCTCGCGGCATCGCTGCTTGCCGCGACCGTCATCCGCTGGGTGTTCGGCGCCGCCGCGATCCAGCGCCACAAGCGGCCGATCGACGGCTTCAACATCGTCATCCTGCTGGTCTTCGCGTCCGCCGTGATGGGCGACGTGGCGCATGACTTCGTCGCCGATCCGCTGTTCACGATCGGCGTCGCGGCTCTCGCCTTCACGGTCTATTTCACCCTGCTCGCCGTCACGACGCTGATCTTCTGCCGCGTCGGCTACGAGCGCGCCTTCGCGGTCGGGCTGATGGTGTCACAGCGCAATCTCGGGCTGATGCTGGCCGCGACCGCGGGCGCGCTGCCCGCGACGACCTGGCTCTATTTCGCGCTCACGCAGTTTCCGATTCATCTTGCGCCATATCTGCTGACGCCGATCGCGCGGCGCCTGACGGCGCGGGCTGATGCGGCCAGCGCAGCGGCTACACCCAGGACGGGCTGACGACGATATCAGCATTGACGGAATTATGAGGTGTTTCTGTCCTGTGCAAAGCGCTCGACAAGCTCAGACCAGAACGGAATGTATTTAATCTGCGCGGGCCAGGGTCTGCTGTTCCAGCCCGTGAACTCTCTTTCGAAATAGTCGTTTAGATTGGCACCGTAGTAAATTGTGTCGATGCCATAGATGGAAAAGACGGGGTTGCCTGCCTCTTGCGGCTGCTCCGGCAAATATCGGTGTCCAATCAACGGGATCAGTTTCGGTGCCCGGGCAACCATTTCTCGAAGCGTCTCTTCCCGGGCTCGTGCAGTGGACGGCCACTCCCCCCATTCCGACCACCACAGCCGTCCGTCCTCGACAGAGTGACGAAGACCTTCAAAGGGCCAGTCCAGCGCTCGTCTTATCGCACGCTCATCCGTCCAATCGTGTCCCTCCACCGGCCGCTTTCGCCTCAGGAGCGCAATGAGGTCGGGAGGAAATACCAAGCCAAATCGACGTTGCGCCCTATCGAGTTCCGATTGCGTATAGCC
>NZ_JBFULT010000485.1:0-5835 GCF_054049755.1 Bradyrhizobium sp. P5_C11_2 | reverse complement strand
GTACTCCTATCGATCGTAATCGATGGATTTCGCGGTGGGTCCCGGCCTTCGCCGGGACGACACGGAGGGTGTGGCAACGATTTCCCCGGTTGGGCAGATGATGCTAGGACCCTTTGGCCGACTCCCGCTGCCCACCACGTCCCATCCCATCCCGCCCATGAAAAACGACGAGATTCTCAGCCAGATCACCGAATTCTGCCGCAAGGCGGACATGGYGGAGTCGACGTTCGGGCGTCGCGCGGTGAATGACGGCAAGCTGGTGCATCGCTTGCGCGAGGGCAAGCGCATCACCATCGACACGCTGGAGCGGATCCAGGCCTATATGGCGGCGTCCATGCCCGGCGGGATGCCGCCGCCGCGGGGGCTTCAGGTGCCGCCGGAGAAGCGCGATCCGCGCGGCAATTTCCGCTTCTTCGAGAACCGGCAGAAATACCTGCTGTTCGTCCACACCTGCAGCGAGAAGCGCGTGATCGCCGACAGGGTTGCGCTGGAGCTTGCCAGCCTCCATCCGCGGCCGCCGGCGCTGCGCGTGTTCGACGCCGGCGTCGGCGACGGCACGGTGCTGGCGCGGACGCTGCGCGCGATGCATCGGTATTTTCCGCATATGCCGTTCTATGTCGCGGGCAAGGAGCTGAGCCTCGAAGATGTCCGCCTGACGTTGGAGAAGGTGCCGGACCGGCTGTTCGAGCATCCCGCCTCGGTGTTCGTCTTCACCAACATGTACTACGCCGAGGCGCCCTGGCTGACGCCGGCCTCGCCGGCGGCGGCGGCCGCGACGGTCTGGCACGAGGTGGCCTTGCGGGGCGATGCGTCCGGCGACTTCGAGACCCAGATCGCCGATCTGAAACCATTTCTGGAGCAGAACTGGCGCGCGGCGGTCAGCCCGCGGACCGGAATGCCGCTGTACGAGCGGCCGGTGGTGCTGGTGCTCTACCGGGAAGACCACCGATTCCTGCTTGATTCGACGATCCCCCGGCCGGGCCGGACCGAGGCCAATTTCGACCTGGTCATCGCCTCGCAGCCCTATCGGGCCAAATCTTCGGTTAATTTCCGTGCAAAACGCATCATTGCGCCCCTGGCGCGGGCGTTGCGGCCCGGTGGCCGGCTGATCGGGATTCACTCCCACGGGCAGGATCCGGGGATAGAGATCATCCAGGCGGTCTGGCCTGGAGAAAATCCTTTCTCAGTGAGCCGTCATGAGCTATTGCGCGCGGTGAAATACGAGCTCGGCTCGGTGGGGCGGGACCTCAATTTTAACGCTTACGCCGATAACCGTTCGATCTTCCGGTATGATATGGAAGCGCTGCCCAACGAGGTGACCGGCACCATCGGAACCTCGACAGCCTTTGCAGCGTGGAATGCGGCGGTGTATGTCGCTCAGATTGAGGACGACCGATTGACAGAAATGACTCAAAACGGCCGCACTCTGGATGCCGCCAGGGATGTACTGCGAAAGTACAACGGGCTCTGGTTTTTCGACGAATCCTACGTCATCTCGCGACGGCGTGATTGACAGAATCCTAGAGTAAACATCGCAAACGACCGTCCTGATGAGGCGGAACAAGGGGTTACTTGATGCGCGCGTCCTATCTCTTCACCAGCGAGTCCGTGTCTGAGGGCCACCCGGACAAGGTCTGTGACCGGATCTCCGATGAGATCGTCGATCTGTTCTACCGCGAGGGGCCGAAGGCCGGCATCGACCCATGGGCGATCCGCGCCGCCTGCGAGACGCTCGCGACCACCAACAAGGTGGTGATCGCGGGTGAGACCCGCGGTCCTGCCTCCGTCACCAACGAGCAGATCGAAGGCGTCGTCCGCAACGCGATCAAGGACATCGGCTACGAGCAGGAAGGCTTCCACTGGAAGACCTGCGACATCGAGATCCTGCTGCATCCGCAGTCGGCCGACATCGCCCAGGGCGTCGACGCGCTTCAGCCGGGCGAGGTCAAGGAAGAGGGCGCGGGCGACCAGGGCATCATGTTCGGCTACGCCACCAACGAGACGCCGGATCTGATGCCGGCGCCGATCTTCTATGCCCACAAGATCCTCCGCCTCATCTCCGAGGCGCGCCACTCCGGCCGCGAGAAGGTGCTGGGTCCGGACTCCAAGAGCCAGGTCACCGTGCAGTACGAGAACGGCAAGCCTGTCGGCGTCCGCGAGATCGTGGTCTCGCACCAGCATCTGGTCGAGGACCTCACCTCCAAGCAGGTTCGCGACATTGTCGAGCCCTATGTGCGCGAGGCGTTGCCGAAGGACTGGATCAACGGCAAGACCATCTGGCACATCAACCCGACCGGCAAGTTCTACATCGGCGGTCCCGACGGTGACTCCGGCCTGACCGGCCGCAAGATCATCGTCGACACCTATGGCGGCGCGGCCCCGCATGGCGGCGGCGCGTTCTCCGGCAAGGATCCGACCAAGGTCGACCGCTCGGCGGCTTACGCCGCGCGCTACGTCGCCAAGAACATCGTCGCGGCCGGTCTTGCCGACCGCTGCACGCTGCAGCTCGCCTACGCCATCGGCGTGGCGCGCCCGCTGTCGATCTACATCGACACCCACGGCACCGGTAAGGTGCCGGAGGATCAGCTCGAGAAGGCGGCGGCGCAGGCGATGGATCTCACGCCGCGCGGCATCCGCAGCCATCTCGACCTCAACCGCCCGATCTACGCCCGCACCTCGGCCTACGGCCATTTCGGCCGCACGCCCGACAACGAGGGCGGCTTCTCCTGGGAGAAGACCGATCTGGTCGAGCCGCTCAAGCGCGCGCTCTAGTTCACTTGCGTCATTCCGGAGCGCTGCGACAGCGGCGAACCCGGAATCTCGATCCTCCGGATTCCGGGTTCGCTCGTTTCACGAGCGACCCGGAATGACGAGCCAAACAAACAGGAACCCCCTATGAACGCGAAGCCCGGCTTCACCGATTACATCGTCAAGGACATTTCGCTCGCCGATTTCGGCCGCAAGGAACTCTCGCTCGCCGAGACCGAGATGCCCGGCCTGATGGCCACCCGCGAGGAGTTCGGCCCGAAGCAGCCGCTCAAGGGCGCGCGTATCGCCGGCTCGCTGCACATGACGATCCAGACCGGCGTGCTGATCGAGACGCTGGCAGCCCTCGGCGCCGACATTCGCTGGGTCTCCTGCAACATCTATTCGACGCAGGACCACGCCGCGGCGGCGATCGCGGCCGCCGGCATCCCGGTGTTCGCGGTCAAGGGCGAGACGCTCGCTGAGTACTGGGACTACACCTCGCGCCTGTTCGACTGGCACGGCGGCGGTCACCCGAACATGATCCTCGACGACGGCGGCGACGCCACCATGTACGTCCATCTCGGTCTGCGCGCCGAGAACGGCGACACCGCCTTCCTCGACAAGCCCGGCTCCGAGGAAGAGGAAGTCTTCTTCGCGCTTCTGAAGAAGCAGCTCAAGGAAAAGCCAAAGGGCTACTTCGCCGAGATCGCCAAGAGCATCAAGGGCGTTTCCGAAGAGACCACCACGGGCGTGCATCGTCTCTATGACATGCAGAAGGCGGGCACGCTGCTGTGGCCGGCCATCAACGTCAACGACAGCGTCACCAAGTCGAAATTCGACAACCTCTATGGCTGCCGTGAATCGCTGGTCGACGGCATCCGCCGCGGCACCGACGTGATGATGTCGGGCAAGGTCGCGATGGTCGCGGGCTTCGGCGACGTCGGCAAGGGCTCGGCCGCCTCGCTGCGCCAGGCCGGCTGCCGCGTGATGGTGTCGGAAGTCGATCCGATCTGCGCGCTCCAGGCGGCGATGGAAGGCTACGAGGTCGTGACCATGGAAGACGCCGCGCCCCGCGCCGACATCTTCGTCACCGCCACCGGCAACAAGGACATCATCACCATCGAGCACATGCGCGCGATGAAGGATCGCGCCATCGTCTGCAACATCGGCCACTTCGACAACGAGATCCAGATCGCGGGTCTGCGTAACCTGAAGTGGACCAACATCAAGCCGCAGGTCGACGAGATCGAATTCCCCGACAAGCACCGCATCATCATGCTGTCGGAGGGCCGCCTGGTGAACCTCGGCAACGCGATGGGCCATCCGTCCTTCGTGATGTCGGCCTCCTTCACCAACCAGACGCTGGCGCAGATCGAGCTGTTCGCCAACAACAAGGACGGCAAGTACAAGAAGGAAGTCTACGTGCTGCCGAAGACCCTCGACGAGAAGGTCGCGCGCCTGCACCTCGCCAAGATCGGCGTCAAGCTCACCGAGCTGCGCAAGGACCAGGCCGACTACATCGGCGTCAAGCAGGAAGGCCCGTATAAGAGCGATCACTACCGCTACTGAGAATTTATCCAGCTGCGACACGAAAGCCCCGGAGCGATCCGGGGCTTTTTTTGTCGCCATTCTCTATGGTACGCTCGGAGGTAGAGCCAAAACAAGCCTGCCACTTTCGAAGCGGGCGGCCGCCTTTCCCAGTTCATTTTCAGAATGCATATGGAGGGAATGCGATGTCCAGCGAAGCCAACGTTCAGCTGTTGAAGGAAGCCTATCGCCAGTGGAACGACAGCAAGGGAGCCAGCGTCGACTATTGGTTCGACAAGGTCATCGGCCCGCAGATCAAGTTCGATTCGATTCCGCGGGGTGCCGAGCCGGTGCCTTTTGCCAAGCGTTATGACGACCGTACCGAGCTGCGCGGCTATTTCGACGGCCTGCTGGCCGACTGGAGCATGCAGTACTACACGATGAACGAGTACGTCGCGCAGGGCGATACCGTCGTCGCGCTCGGCGAATGCGCGTGGACCAACAAGAAGACCAAAAAGGTCGCGAAGACGCCGAAGGTGGATTTCTGGCGCTTCAAGGACGGCAAGGCAGTCGAATTCCACGAGTATTTCGACACCGCCTGTGTCTACGGCGCGACCATCCCCTGACGGTTGCAATTCGGCGCGGCGCCGCCCATCCTGTGCGGCGGGAGAACGCCATGATCGAAGCCAAAGAACATTTCGACGTGCTGATCGTCGGTGCCGGCCTGTCCGGCATCGGCGCGGGCTATCATCTTCAAAGCAGGTGCCCGGGCAGGAGCTACGTCATCCTGGAGGGACGCGACTGTATCGGCGGCACCTGGGATCTGTTCCGCTATCCCGGCATCCGTTCCGACAGCGACATGTTCACGCTCGGCTATTCCTTCAAGCCGTGGACCGATCCGAAGGCGATCGCCGACGGCCCGCAGATCCTGAACTATGTGCGCGAGACCGCAGCCGAGAACGGCATCGAGAAGCACATCCGCTTCCGCCATCGTGTCAGGCGCGCGGCGTGGTCGAGGAGTGAGGCGCGCTGGACCGTCGAGGCGGAGCGCACCGCGGGTGAGGGCGCGTCCGAAATCGTGCGCTTCACCTGCAATTTCCTGTTCATGTGCTCGGGCTATTACAAATACGAGGCGGGCTACACGCCGGAGTTCAAGGGCGTGGCGGATTTCGCCGGCCGCATCGTGCATCCGCAGAAATGGACCGAGGACATCGATTATGCCGGCAAGCGCGTGGTCGTGATCGGCTCGGGCGCGACCGCGGTGACGCTGGTGCCGGAGCTCGCCAGGAAGGCGGCCCACGTCACCATGCTCCAGCGCTCCCCGACCTATGTGGTGTCGCGCCCGGCGCAGGATCCGTTCGCCAACAAGCTGCGCCGCAATCTTCCGGCGCGGCTGGCCTACCACCTGATCCGCTGGCGCAACGTGATGTGGGGGATGTTCTTCTTCCAGCTCAGCCGGCGCCGGCCCGCGAAGGTGAAGGACCTCATCCTCAAGGGCGTGCAGATGGCGCTCGGCCCCGACTACGACGTCGCGACCCATTTCACGCCGCGCTACAATCC
>NZ_JBFULT010000484.1:0-5842 GCF_054049755.1 Bradyrhizobium sp. P5_C11_2 | reverse complement strand
GTCCCAAGGATCCGGTGGCATGACGGAAGTCAACGTTCGGTGAACCGGCGCGTGCTTGAAGACGATCGGCGCAGGTCTGTTTCGAATGTGGTGGTTCTCTTCATGGTGGCAGGAAAGCGGCTGCCGTATCGAGTCCGTCGACGCGTTCCGGCGACCGCACGAAAAGGAAACGAGAGATCGCCGGTATTTCCGCGTCATCCCTGCCGTCCTGGCCGATCAGGATCAATCCGGCTCCGCCATTGGCCACGTTGAGCACCACTGGCTCTCCGCTCCACGTCTTGATTGGCGCCATTCCCACGATGAGAAATTCACCCATGGGCTGATCAAGATATTGAAGGCGCAATTGCGGACCGACCTCCGCTGCCGCAAGTTCAAAGCCGAGTTGCCGAGCCCGCGCGTAAATGACGGCCAGAGGCACGCTATCGGTGTTGAAGCCAAGCTCGACCGCGGATACTGYCACAAGCTCCACGTCCGTCTTCTTGGAACTGACGGTGAAGGCCGGTCGGGCGAGAACTTCCGCGGCCAGCCCGCCGATGCTGCAACCCACGGCATCCAATCTGTTGCGCAGCGCAATTGAGTTGGCATAGGTGCCGATCGCAATCGTCTTCCATGTCGGAGCATCGCGGGCGGACCTGATGAATTTCCGCGGCAAATCAACGGCGCGAACTTTGCCGAGCTTCAGTTGATTCTGCAGGACGTCGCGAGCCGAGCATTGTCCCCACGCCTCAAGCGTGAACTGAAACAAGGAAGCGGCACAGAGGAATGCAACTATCAGGCAACGGCTGACCCGCCCCATGTTCGGATGGTGATTGAGTGCGGCGCGAGCCGCTTGGCTCGACAGAATTGACATTTCTAAGATCAACTTGTTGCAAAACTTCGGCCGAAAGAACCCGCCTCCGAGTCAATGGGAAGAACGGAGGCCAATGAAAAACATTGTCCAACCGGCCTCAAAAAGCGGAGCCGGAGGCGGGGCGCTATTGGCTCAAGTATTCCAAATTCAAATGAACGGGCGGCAGTCCGTAAGCCCGATCGCCCGCCGCATCAAACCAAAATGGGAATGATGTAGCTGAAGCATAGCACCACGAGTCCGTCGGTTCAATTTGCAACTACGCCCGCCAGCGGGCGCAGCGACCGGCCATATCGCGCTTCGCCGCAATTCCGCGCGAGACATTGCCTGCCAGTGACGATGCGAGCGCATCCACCGAGAAAGGGCAGAGTTGCTTCCGCTTGCGATAGATCAAGCCACTGAAGACGAACCGTCATCGAGATTGAACTGGAGGATCGCTTCTCAAGCGGTGCTCGATGCATGCTTCTTGGACATTTTACACAAATATGGAGGTAGCCCCATGCCGATCGTTCAATTTACTCGCTTCAAAACCGACAAACCCGAGGAATTGATCCAGACTATCCGGCGGGCGAAGAAAATCTTTGAAAAACATGGTGCCGAATTTCTTCGGCTCTCCCGCTTCCACACTGGTCACTGGGCAGGAGAATTGCTGGTTACGACGCGCTACTCCAGCTGGGAGGTTTACGGCAAAGTGCAGGAGGCGGTGGCAAAGGACCCGGAGTTTGCGCAAGTGCAGGCTGACGGAATGAAGATTGCCGAACTACAGGGCCGTAATATCGCCGTGAGCATCGATCTCTAGTCGGGGCGCCGCCCCGCAAACCACATCAAGCGCGGGGGCCGCAGGACATGTGCCGGCGGCCTTCCCAATCCGATCACGGTTTTAAGCCCCCTATCGAGGACGCTGCAGCGCCGTATCCATCTGCCGCTTAATCAGCTTTCGAACGTTCGATTTCGCCTAGGTAAGCGGCCCACGCGAACTCAAATGGCCCAAGCGCGAGCTTGGAAGCTGCATCATATCCATTTTCGTACGCAAAATCAGACCACTGCACGCCAAGCTCGGTTCGAGAAACACGAGCGGTGATGGCGCCGCAAGCGAAGTCGCCGCACTCCGGGCAGACGAACAGAGCTACACGGTGGCCGCCGAAAGGGACGTCCGAAGTCAACGCAGCAAGCACACTTCCATTGATTTGCCGAGCTACTTCGCGTTCGAATTGCGGGTCAGAGAGAGAGCCGGACATGTCGTATTTGAAAGCTTGAGTGGCTTCGAAGAGGGATACTCCGTTGACTACGAAATCAAACGAGTGCCGCTCTCGCTTCTGAGGTTCACCGCGACCAATCCGATGAAGAGCCCCAAGCTTTAGCCGATCCGTCATTCCGGCTCCTCCGCGACCCTCTCTCTCGTGCCGCGATTTGTCAGTCTCTCCTTCACCGGCGTATAGATCACGAGCTTCAACGCCGGATCTGCGAATTCCGGACTGCGCTGCCGCAGCAGCGTCAACAATTCCGCGAAAGCGGGATCGCCCGCCCAGGAAGCGGGCGGTTACTTCAAGGCCAAGCTGGTGCAGTACCAAGTGAGTTCGCGGCTTTGCCACCCTAGCAACATTCCGGTCCCCGTACACTCGGCGTAGGTCTTGAAATGGTAGATGTTCCTGCACGTTGACGACAACGCGGGCCAGCCGGAAGACGAGCATCCGCGCCAAGGCGCATTGCCGGTCCTGAAGCTCGTTTGGCAGCCGTCGACACAACTGCCCGAGATCCGTTCGAGGCTCGCAAGCTTCGCCATGACCGACGTCGGTGCCGCCAATGTTGTTGTCAGTGAGGGTTCACTGGTCGGTGATGTCCGGTGCGGCGCTGTCACGCGGACAGTCGCGCGCTGCGTCGGATGCCTGTGCCTGGGTGTTTGGCTCGGCGCTTCGACTGTGATGCTCGGAAGTACGGCGGCGCCGCCAGAGGATGGTGCGGTTGCCGAAAACGCGGTGCCGCTAAGGCCGCACGTCGACAGCGCAATGCTTGAGCAAGCGAGAACCAGGTTCGACGAAAACCTCATGGCGACGTCCTTGCGATGCGGGCTCCTCAAACTCTATCAGCACCAACTCAATTAACAAGAGCATCGTAGATACGACACACGCGCAATCACCTATAAGGTACGCGTCAGAAGGGCGAGACCAGCTCACACCGGCGTGTAGATCACGAGCTTCAGCGCCGGATCGTCGTTGGCCTGAAAGCTCGTGTGCTCGAAATGCAGCACGCCCAGGGTGGGATGGGACATGGTCTTGCGGCCCGAGGCGGTGCTGCGGATTTCGTGCGCCTCCCACCATTTGACGAATTCCGGGCTGCCCTGCCGCAGCCGCGTCAGCAATTCCGCGAAAGCGGGATCACCCGCCCAGACGTCGTGGGTGGCGCGGAACATCGCTACCATGCCCTTGGCGACATCCGCCCAGCCCGCGCCGTAAGCTTTTCGTGTCTRCTTGTTGGTCATCATCAGGAGCAGCGTGTTGCGATCCTCCTCGGCCAACCGGCCGAATGCAAACACCTGCTCGGCCGCGGCGTTCCAGGCCAGCACGTCCCAGCGGCGCCCGACGATGTAGGCCGGATGATCGAGGCTCTCGATCATCCGCCGGATCGGCGGCGGCACGATCTCGCGCGTGAACGCGCGCTTGTCGCCGTCACGGGCCAGTGCCTTGAGATGCGCATGCTCGGTCTTGCTCAGCCGCAGCGCGCGGGCCAGCGCATCGACGGTGGTGACCGACGGGCTGACGGTGCGGCCCTGCTCGAGCCGGATGTACCAGTCGACGCCGATGCCGGCGAGCTGCGCGACCTCTTCGCGCCGCAGGCCCGCGGTGCGCCGCCGCCGGCCCGCGGGCAGCCCGACGGTTTTCGGCGACAGCTTTTCGCGGCGGGACCTGAGGAAGTCGCCGAATTCGACGCGACGGGGGTCGGCCATGATGAATGCCCTGATGGAGGGTCCACGGAATACTAGGATAATACCAGGCCTTCATGCGCCTTCAAAGTGGATGCATATGCCATTCACCGCAATATGAGGTGACCGCCATGAAAGCCGCCGTACTCAAATCCTTCGGATCGACGCTTGCGATCGAGACCGTCCCTGCCCCCGTGCTTGGCACCGGCGAGGTGATCGTCGACGTCGTCGCGACCCGGGTGCTGTCCTACATGAACGAAGTTTTCAGCGGCGAGCGCAACTATGCGCTGGATCTGCCGATCATCCCCGGCCCGGGCGGCATCGGCCGGGTGCGCGCGATCGGTCCGGATGCGACCAAGCTCGCGATCGGCGACTGGGTGTTCTGCGACCCGACGGTGCGGTCGCGCGACGATGCGGTTGCGCCCGACATCGCCCTGCAAGGATTAACGGCCGCCGGTCCCGGCGGCATGCTGCTGCAAAAGCATTTTCGCCATGGCTCGTTTGCCGAGCAGATGCGGGTGCCGACCGAGAACGTCAAACCCCTCGGAGCGATCACGTCCGAGGAAGCCACGCAATGGTGCGCGCTGGGGACGCTGCTGGTGCCCTATGGCGGCTTCCTCGCCGCCAACCTCCAACCGGGCGAAACCGTGCTGGTGAGCGGGGCCACCGGCAATTTCGGCAGCGCGGCCGTGTCGGTCGCGCTCGCGATGGGCGCCGCCTGCGTGGTGGCACCCGGCCGCAACGACAAGATCCTCGCCGACCTCGTCCGCCGCTTCGGCGAACGGGTAAAGCCGGTGAAGCTCTCCGGCAATGAGAATGACGACCGCGAGAGCATGATGCGCGCGGCATCCGGGCCGATCGACTGCGTGTTCGACATCATGCCGCCGTCGGTGAGCACGACCGTCGTGCGTGCGGCCATCATGACCGTGCGCGCCTACGGCCGCGTCGTGCTGATGGGCGGCGTCGGCATGGCCGGCGGCGCCGGCCTCGACCTGCCCTACCCCTGGATCATGCGCAACTGCATCTCCATCCACGGCGTCTGGATGTATCCGCCGGATGCGGCGAGCCGCCTGATCGCGCTGGTACGATCCGGACTGTTGCGGCTCGACGAATACGAGACGACGGCCTTCGACCTCGACCACGCCAACGAGGCGGTGGCGCACGCGGCGGCCAATGGCGGGCCGTTCAAATTGACGGTGATCCGGCCGTAACACCGCTCCGCTGCGGCGATGCGCCGCCGCAGCGGATTTGCTGGATATATCAAATAGCTGGAACGCGTCACCCCGATCGTAGCCGGCAGGGGCCGGCTACTGTGCATGGGGTTGTTTTCGCATTTTTTTAGTCGAGCTCGACCACCTGGCCGTTCGACAGCGAGACGCGCCGGTCCATGCGGCCTGCGAGTTCCATGTTGTGGGTCGCGATCAGCATCGAGACCCGGGTCGCCTTGACGAGCTGCATCAGGGCCTGGAAGACGTGGTCGGCGGTGTGCGGATCGAGATTGCCGGTCGGCTCGTCTGCGAACAGCACCCGCGGCGCATTGGCGACCGCGCGCGCGATCGCGACGCGCTGCTGCTCGCCGCCCGACAGCTCGGCGGGACGATGCGTGATGCGGTCGCCGAGCCCGAGATAGCCCAGGATCTCCTTGGCGCGCTTGACGCTCTCGGACTTCTTCAGGCCTCGGATCATCTGCGGCATCATGACGTTCTCGAGCGCCGAGAACTCCGGCAACAGCCGGTGCGACTGGTAGACGAAGCCGATATCGGTGCGGCGCAGCTGGGTGCGTTCGATGTCGGGCAGTTGCGATGTCGGCGCGCCATTGACGTAGACCTCGCCGGAATCGGGCGCCTCGAGCAGGCCTGCGATGTGCAGCAGCGTCGATTTGCCGGAGCCCGACGGCGCGACCAGCGCGACCGATTGGCCCGCCCACAGCGCGAGCTTGGCGTTGTCGAGGATCGTCAGCGCCGCCTCGCCCTGCAGGTACTGCCGCCTTATCTCGTGGAGATAAATGACCGGTACATCTTCCGCCCCCTGCTGCTGCTCCATCAGCCCCTCACTCATACCGCAGCGCTTCGACG
>NZ_JBFULT010000483.1:0-5860 GCF_054049755.1 Bradyrhizobium sp. P5_C11_2 | reverse complement strand
CCTGCGGCAACATGTCAGCGGTGATGATCACCTCCGGTCCGCCGGCGGCGAGAATCATGACTCTCTCAACGTTATTGCGGAGCTGGCGCACATTGCCCGGCCAGACATGCGATTGCAGCACCGCCATCGCATCCTGCCCGATCTGACGCCTGGGCAGGCCGCTTCCCGCCGAGATCTGCTCCATGAAGTAGTCGATCAGCTCCGGAATGTCCTCGCGCCGCTCCGACAGCGCGGGCACGCGGATCGGCACCACCGAGAGCCGATGATAGAGATCCTCGCGGAAATGGCCGGCCGCGATCTCCTCCTCGAGGTTGCGCGCAGTGGACGAGATGATGCGCACGTCGACCTGCACCTTGCCGGCGCCGCCGACGCGCTGGAACGACTGTTCGACCAGCACGCGCAAGATCTTGTTCTGGGTCTCGCGCGGCATGTCCGCGATCTCGTCGATGAACAGCGTGCCGCCATGGGCTTCCTCGAGCGCGCCCGGCTTGCGCGGCTGCTCGCCATTGGACTGCTCGACGCCGAACAGCTCATGCTCCATGCGCTCGGGCGTGATCGCGGCGGCGTTGATCACGACGAACGGACCGTCGGCACGGCCCGAGGCTGTATGCAGCGTGCGCGCGGTCAATTCCTTGCCGGCGCCGGCGGGGCCGACGATCAGGATGCGGCTGTTGGCCTTCGCCGCGCGCTCGATGGTCTGGCGCAACTGGTTCATGCTGGGCGAGCGGCCGACGAGCGAGCTTGCGCTCGGCGCGAGTTGCTTCAGCTCCTTGACCTCGCGCTTGAGCCGCGAGTTCTCCAGCGCGCGGGTCGCGACCAGGATGAGCCGGTCGGCCTTGAACGGCTTCTCGATGAAGTCATAGGCGCCGCGCTTGATCGCGGCGACCGCGGTCTCGATGTTGCCGTGGCCCGAGATCATCACGACCGGCAAATCGGCATTGTCCTTCTTGACCTGCTCCAGGAGCTGCAAGCCGTCGAGCTTGGAGCCCTGGAGCCAGATGTCGAGGAACACCAGATGCGGCCTGCGGTTGGCGATCTCGGCCAGCGCCGTATCGCTGTCGCGTGCGGTCCGGGTGACGAACCCCTCGTCTTCGAGAATGCCCGCAACGAGATCCCGAATATCGGCCTCATCATCGACAATCAGAATTTCACTTGCCATCGGTCGCGCCTGTCTTGTCAGATGCCTGTTGAGGCTTCGATCTTCGTTGAATCATTGGTCTTTTCGGCCGGCTCTTTGGTTCCGGCAACCGGCTCTTTTGTTTCTGTTTCCAGGCCCTTGACGGCCGATTCCACGGCGGCCGGCGCGTGCTCGGCCACCTCCGTCTTGGCAGGATGGCCGGAAATTGCAAAGCGCATCCGCATCCAGGCGCCGCGCTGGCCTTCGCGGAAGTCGGAGGCGTCCTTCAGCTCGATGCGCCCGCCATGGTCTTCCAGCACGCGGCCGACGATCGCAAGCCCAAGGCCGGTGCCCTTGGCGCGCGTCGTGACATACGGCTCGAGCAGGCGCGAGCGCGCAACCTTGGGCAGGCCGATGCCGTTGTCGATGACGTCGATCAGCACGTCCTCGCCCTCGCGCGACACCACGACGTCGATGCGGCCCTTGCCGTAATCCTTGCCGAGTTCCTCGGGCGGGACCTGCTCGATCGCCTCGGTGGCGTTCTTGACGATGTTGGTGACCGCCTGCGAGATCAACCGCCGGTCGAACTGGGCGCGCAGCGGGTCCTCCTTGAATTCGGCCTCGATGTCGATCTCGGGATGGGCGACCTTCATCAGGAACACCGCCTGCCGCACGGTGTCGGCGACGTCCTCGCCCTCCATCACCGGCTTCGGCATGCGTGCGAAGCGCGAGAATTCGTCGACCATGCGTCTGATATCGTCGACCTGGCGCACGATGGTGTCGGTGCACTGCTCGAAGATCTGCTTGTCCTTGTCCGCGGTGATGGTCTTGCCGAATTTGCGGCGGATGCGCTCGGCGGAGAGCTGGATCGGCGTCAGCGGGTTCTTGATCTCGTGCGCGATGCGGCGCGCCACGTCGCCCCAGGCCGAGGTGCGCTGCGCCGAGACGAGATCTGTGATGTCGTCGAGCGTGATGATGTAGCTGTCGCGCGGCTGGCTGGTCTTCTCGGCGCTGACCCGGACCGAGAGATTGCGTTCCTGACCGTCGCGCGTGATCGAGATCTGGCCCTGCACCAGGCGCTGGGTCCCTTCCCGCGCCGTCTTCATCATCTCGTCGAGTTCGGGCAGCACGTCGGAGAGCGGATGGCCGAGCGTCTCGGCTTCGGCATGGCCGATCAGCTTCTCGGCGGAGCGGTTGAGGATGCCGACGCTGCCCGAGGTATCGACGCCGATGATGCCGGCGCTCGCCGAGGACAGCACGGCCTCGATGAAGCGGCGGCGGCTGTCGATGAGGTCGCTGGCGCTGACGAGCTCGTCGCGCTGGCTGCGCAATTCCTGCGTCATCTTGTTGAAGGTCTCGCCCAACTGGGCGAGGTCGCCTTCCGACTGGTTCACGGGCACCTGGACATGGAGGTCGCCGGTCGAGACCGTGTGGGCCGCGTTCATCAGCCGCCGGATCGGCGCCACCAGCGAGTTGGCGAAGTTCAGGCCGATCAGCACCGAGGCCATCAGGATGGTCAGCGCGATCACCGCGAACATTAGCGCGAAGGCGACCTGGATGCCGAGCCGGCGCGACTCGATCTGGGCGTATTCGGCGACGCTGACCTCGGTCTGCTTGAGCTGATTGACAACGTTCGGATCAAGCGGCCGCGCGACATAGAGGAAGGTGTCGTTGAAGGCGCGCAAGCGGATCACCGCGGCGACGTAGCTCGCGTCCGGCAGGATCGCGATTTCCGGCTCGGACTCGTTGACGTTGCTGAGAAAGTCCGGCGCTGGCGGCGAATAGGCCAGCCGCATGCCGGTGTCGGCGGATTCCAGGATGTTGGTGTTCTTGTCGATGATCATCGCCCCCGGCAGGTTGCGGGAGCCGGCGCTGCCGGTCAGCAGCTCGCGAAACGACCGGCGATCCTGGTCGTAGAGCGGCCGGGCGTGGGCGATGTCGTTGGCCATCCCGAGAATGTCGCCGCGGATCAGCTGCGCGTGGTCCTGCATGTAGGCCCGGGCGATGGTCAGCGAATTCTGGATCACCTCCTTGGTGGGCCCGGAGAACAGCCGGTCAAGGCCGCGCTCGATGGTGACGTTGGCGACGACGGCAACGAGCACTGCCGGCAGCACCGCCACGATCGAGAACAGGCTGACGATCTGGACGTGCAGGCGTGCCGCCGCCCGGCCCCGCCGTCGCGCCAGGATCAGCTGCCAGAGCTCGCGGATGATGATTCCGACCAGCAGCAGGATCGTGGCCGCATTGATCAGGTAGAAGGACCGGACCACCTCCGGCGTGGGGTCGATCCGCGTCAGTCCGGTCAGGACCAGGAAGGTCAGGAGCGCCGACAGCAGCGCCATTGCCACGGCAAAGGGTGCCAGCCAGCGCCGCGACGACCAGCGTCGCGGCTCTTCCGCTGGGGCCGTGTCAAAAGATGCGGCCGAGGTATCTGCGCTGGTCATTCTGGCAATGAGAGGTGCTGAAAACGGGGATCCGCGGATCGCGGATACTGATGCATTCCTACCACAATGTTGCCGAATTGCGACAATTCCGCGGCGCCTCCCCTGTGGTGGTCGGACACATCCACAGGCGCATGGCGGCTCGGTGCCAGTCGCCGGAACGGATTCAGGCCCCTCCGGCTTGCCCCGGCATGGAGAGGTTCTTTCTCGCGATCATGGTTGCGGCCGTTCTGCTGCTGATCGTGGCTGCCGACCTCCTGGTCAACGGCCCGGGCATTCAGCAGCCGTCGACGCAGATGGCCAACGCCCTGCCCGTCTCAGGCCGGCTCATCCGATGAGTGCGGCGCCACGCCCTGCGGTGGACCAATTCCAACGTGACGGCGGAACATTTCGGCCCGATCCGGACTTCTGCTCACCGCGTCAGCCACAACGGCCAGCGCGATCCGGACAGGCTCAGCTCCGCTTTGGTAGGGGGAGCTGAGCCACCGTTCCGGGAGAACTACCCCCCGCTGCGATAGACCTGGATGTCCAGATCCCGGATCTTCTTGCGCAGCGTGTTGCGGTTGAGCCCGAGCAGGTCGGCGGCGCGGATCTGGTTGCCGCGGGTGGCGGCGAGCGCGGCCGTGAGCAGCGGCACCTCGATCTCCTTGAGGATGCGGTGATACAGCCCGGGCGGCGGCACGCCGTTCGGAAAGCCTTGGAAGTGCGAGGACAGATAGGCCTCCACCGCGCCGCCGAGATTGTCGACACCCTGCTGGACCGCAGCCCCCGGGCTGACCGAGGGCGGTGCCAGCTCGCCATCGATGACGGAGGCCGTGATCACGTCCTGCGGATAGAGCGCCGCCAGGCGCCGCGCGAGGTTTTCGAGCTCGCGCACGTTGCCCGGCCAGCGGTGCTGCTTCAGCCGCTCCAGCGCCAGCGCGTCGAGCTTCTTCGGCGGCAGGCCGTCCTTCTCGGCGAGCGCGAAGAAGTGACGCACCAGATCCGGCAGATCCTCGATGCGTTCGCGCAACGGCGGCAGCCGCAGCGGCACGACGTTGAGGCGGAAGAACAAATCCTCGCGGAACAGGCCCTGCTGGATCAGCACCCGCAGGTCCTTGTTGGAGGCCGCGACGATCCGCACGTCGGTCTTGATCGGCGTKCGGCCGCCGACSGTGGTGTATTCGCCCTGCTGGAGCACGCGCAGCAGGCGGGTCTGCGCCTCCATCGGCATATCGCCGATTTCGTCGAGGAACAGCGTGCCGCCCTCGGCCTGCTCGAACCGGCCCGACGCGCGGGTGTTGGCGCCGGTGAAGGCGCCGCGCTCATGGCCGAACAATTCGGATTCGATCAGGTCGCGCGGGATCGCAGCCATATTGACGGCGACGAACGGGCCGTTGCGGCGCTTGCCGTAATCGTGCAGCGCGCGCGCCACCAGCTCCTTGCCGGTGCCGGACTCGCCCGTGATCATCACGGTGAGGTCGGTCTGCATCAGGCGGGCCAGCACGCGGTAGATTTCCTGCATCGCCGGCGAACGGCCGACCAGCGGGATCGCCTCCATCTCGGCATCTTCGGCCGGGCTCGGCGTGCGCTCCTTCGGCTCGGCGAGCGCGCGGCCGACGATCGCGATCAGCTCCTTCAGGTCGAAGGGCTTCGGCAGATATTCGTAAGCCCCGCGCTCGGAGGCGCGGATCGCCGTCATGAAGGTGTTTTGCGCGCTCATGACGATGACCGGCAGATTCGGCCGCATCTTCTTGATCCGCGGCAGCAGATCGAAGGCGTTTTCGTCCGGCATCACCACGTCGGTGATSACSAGATCGCCCTCGCCCTGGCTGACCCATCGCCACAGCGTCGCGGCATTGCCGGTCAGCCGCACCTCGTAACCGGCGCGGGACAGAGCCTGATTGAGAACCGTGCGGATGGCGGTGTCGTCATCTGCAACGAGAATGCTACCTGCGGGCATTGTTAATCCTCATTTTGCCCCCTGTGATGCAGACGACGACTTCCCGGCAGAGCCGTCGCGACTGCTGTGATCGGCGTGTTTGACCGATGTCGAGTACATCGGCATCAGCACGCGGAAGGTGGTCTTGCGCGGCTGAGACTCGCATTCAATGATGCCCCCGTGATCGCCGATGATCTTTGCGACCAGCGCCAGGCCGAGACCGCTGCCGGTCTGCTTGGTGGTCACGAAGGGATCGAACAGGTTGGGCAGAAGATCGTCCGGCACGCCTGGTCCGTTGTCCTTGACGCAGAATTCGAGCGGCAGGGATACCCGAGATTTTTGACCGGGGACTGACAGGCGCACGCCGGGACGGAACGCGGT
>NZ_JBFULT010000482.1:0-5863 GCF_054049755.1 Bradyrhizobium sp. P5_C11_2 | reverse complement strand
CTCCAGCGCTTCGTCGGGCCGCCCCAAATAGGCGAGCGTCAAGGCGCTCAAACCCCATGCGAACGCCAAGTTCTCGTTGAGGGCGAGCGCCCGCCCAAAAAGCTCCATCGCTTCTCCCGGTGATTTTCCCATGAAAGAGAGGATGTGCCCGGCCACGGCCAGCGCAAACGGATCGTCGGGGTCGAGTTCGATGGCGCGCCGCGACACGATGAGGGCGCGCGCCCGGTCGCCGTCGGGATCCAGCGACCAACCTTCGCCAAACTGGAAGTTCAGCCACCACGCAAGGTAGGCATGGGCCTGCGCATAGGACGGATCGAGCACGATCGCCCGTTCCAGCAGTTGACCCGCCTCCCGGTGGCTTTCTTCGGTGAGGAGATACAGAAGCGACATCGCGCGGAGGACGCAGTGGAATGCATCCAAACTCTCGGTCGGGCGGTCAGCGACGCGAGCCGTCTCAACCGCACGGACGCGCGGCTCAATGGAGGACAGTATGCTTGAGGCAATACGATCCTGAAATTCGAACAGGTCGTCGGTAGATCCCTCGTACTTCTGGGCCCAGATCGCGACATTCCCCAAAATGTCGGTCAACTCCGTATTGATTCTCAGTCGCGTGCCCTGGCGTTGCACGCTGCCGTCGAGCAGGTAACGAACATCGAGCTCAGTGGCGATCTGTCGCAAGTCTTTTCCCCCGGCGCGATAACGAAGGGTAGAATTGCGCGCAATGACGTAAAGTGACCGATTTTTGGAGAGGCCGGTAATGATCGAGTCTGTGATCCCCTCACCGTAATAGTTGTCGTCGTCGGTACCGCTAATCGTGCGGAACGGCAGCACGGCGAGCGTCGGCCTCGACGCCCATTGCAGGTATGGCTGCGCGAGCTGGTGGTCTTTGTCTCCCTCGGTCCATTCGACGGAATATACATGAACGGTTCGCATGATATTTTTCATCACAGGCGCGCCGAGGTGATGAAATGTCAGTGGCAATCGATTCATGACATAGTCGCGGACCGCCGCCGTGACGACTATTTGGCCGGGCTGCGCGGCCTGGTGGATACGAGAAGCAACGTTAACGCCGTCCCCCTGCAATATTCCATCCTCGTCGATGATATCGTCGACGTTGATGCCAATGCGAAGATGCAGCGCGAATGGATCCTTGTCGCCGACGGCGCGCTCTTGAACACGCTGAACGTCGGTAGCCCAACGCACCGCGTTCACAACGCTCGGGAATTCGACCAGCACTGCGTCGCCTGCGATCTCGGCGATCCGTCCACCGTGCCGAGCCATGTGAGGCTCCATAATCTCGGTCCGCAACGCTTTCCAGCGCATGACGGTATCGACGTCCCTCAGACCCATGAGCCGGGAAAAGCCGGCTACATCGGCAAAAGCTATGGCAGCAAGCCGCCTCGTAATGATTGACGGCGCGATGGATGGCGCCTCTGTCGCTTGCTCAGCCTGATTCATGCGCACATTGTCATTTTAAAGGACCAAGTACCCCGGCACCTTCCGAGCAGTGACGCGCGATCGCGGAACACTACAACATTCGGTTGACCCGCGCGACCATCATTGAGCTGGCGTCTCGTTGTCCCGCCAGTGTCTTGCGACACGAAGCCCGGAACCACGAGGTGGTCCTCAAACCAGACTTGACGTCCGTCCCCCGCCCCCAAAAGAGCCGGCGTCACCCTACAGAAATGCCAACATCCGCCTCGGGTCATTCGCGACCGGGTCGAGCCAGCAGCAATTCCGACCAATGTCCGCTCGGAAGTCAATTCAGAGAGGCCACGCTGACGACCGCCAAGCTGGTCGAACTCGCCCTGGACGAGTTCTATGCCACGCTGAGCAGCGAGCAGAAGGCGCGCTTCAACACGCTGCAGCAGGTCGCGAGCCCGTGAGGGCAGCACTCGTGGGAGTTGCACCGCTGTCCTGTGCCGCTCGATGCAGGTGCGTAGCACCTCGACCATCGACTTGCCCCACCAGTCGATGAAGAGGATCTCGATCTCTCAATAGCCGGATTTCTCTTGAGGCTGCCTGCGTCGGAAGATCGCAATGCCGGCCGCTGCCAACAACGAACCATTCCGCCACCCGTGCGTTGAAAGTTGTGGGCGATTTCGAGTTTGGGAGCGAGGATCATGCTTCCGCGTGGCGTTTGCCTGACGGCTTTTTTGGTTGGTGTCTCGATGCTGGCGACGAGCGTCGGCGCGTCCGCCCAGGGACCAGGCCAGGGACACGGAAGGGGTGGACCAGGGCCGGCGGCAGCGCCGGCGGCCCGGCCGGCACCACCACCTGCCATGGCTCGTCCGGCAGCACCACCTGCCATGGCGCGGCCCGCCGCGCCGGCGTTCCATCCCCCTTCCATGCCGCAGCGACCGACCATGGCGCCGCATCCGGCGCCGCACATCGCCTCACCACCGCCGCGCCCAACTCCCCACTTCGCTGCGCCGCCGCCGCGAGCCGCCCCGCATGTGGCGGCGCCGCGGCCTGAATTCCATCGGGCACCGGCCGCGCCGCAACGTCCGGCGATGGCACCGCGACCGGCGCCGCAGATCGCCGCCCCGTCACGGCCAAACGCACCGCCGGCCGTGAGCGAGCGGCTGTCGCGACGGGAGCAGATCGACCAGCGCGCGCAACAGCATCAGCAGCAGATCCAGCAGCGCCAGCAGATGGTGCAGCAGCGGCAGCGCGAGGTGCTGTCGCGCCAGACCGCGGAGCGCCAGACCCGGATCGATCGCCTGCAGCAGCGCGTGCAGCAATTGCAAACGCAAAAGCCGGAAGGCGCGCGGGCGCAGCGCGAGCAGCAACGGATGCTTCAGACGCAGAACCGCCTGCTGCAACGCGAGCAGCGCACGCAGCAAACTGATCTGGCGCGCCAGCAGCGGCTGGGACTGCAGGCTCCCACTGCAACCGCTGCGGCAACCGCAGCGGCGGCCGCCGCGCGAGCCGCCGAGCGCGGGCGGTTTGCCGGGCGCTTCCGCGAGCAGGCAACTGCGCAAACCCAAGCGGCCCTCATCACCCGCCAGAGCGGCTGGGCGCCCCGGCAGGCCTGGCGACACCGCCATCCCGCGGTGTTCGTGGCGTGGCTTGGGCCGGTGTTCTGGCCTTACGCCTATTCCGACATTTTTGACTACACGTTCTGGTCCTATGCTTACGAGCCGGGCTATTGGGCGTACGCGTATGACGACTTCGTCGACACCGTGTTCTGGGGTGGTGACAGCCCCTATGCCGCCTATGCCAGCATCAACCCGTACGACTATCCGCAAGCCGGCGGCGGCTCCCGCCCGCGCCAGCGCGCCAGCGCGAGCCCGCAAACGCTGCAGCAATTGTGCGGCACACCGGACAAGGGCGTCACCGCCTGGCCGCTTGCCGATATCGCGCGGGCGGTGCGGCCGACGCCGGAGCAACGCGCGTTGCTCGACGCATTGAAGACCGCGGCGGCCAACGCGGCCGGTGCGTTCAAGGACTCCTGCGCGGAGACTTATGCACTGACCCCGCCCGGCCGCTTGCGCGCGATGATGAACCGCGTCAGCGCGACGCTGGAAGCCGTCAAGATCGTGCGACCGGCGCTGGAGAATTTCTACAACTCGCTCAGTGACGAGCAGCAGGCCCGCTTCAACGCGCTCGGCCCCAATATCGGCGAGCGCTCGCCGCCGCAGCAGCAGGAAGCCGGTACGCAGGAAGCCCGCGCCGAAGCCTGCGGCGATCCGAAGTCCGGCCTGACCCAGTTGCCGATCCAGAGGATCGAGTCTGCGCTCCATCCCGCGGGCAAGCAGAAGGAGGCGCTCGACCGCCTCAGCGAAGCGACGGCGAAGGGCGTTGAGGGCCTGCAGGCGGCCTGTCCGAACGAGGTGCCGCTGACGCCGGTCGGACGGCTGGAGGCGATGCAGCGCCGGCTCGAGGCCATGCTGACGGCCGCCAGGCTGGTCGAGCCCGCCCTGGACGAGTTCTATGCCACGCTGAGCAGCGAGCAGAAGGCGCGCTTCAACACGCTGCAACAGGTCGCGAGCCCGTGAGGGCAGCGTCCGCGGGAGCTACACCGCCGTCTTGTGCCGCGCGACGCAGGTACGCAGCACGTCGGTCATCCCGGTCCTAAACCAGCGCAAGTGTATCGGGTGCAGTCCCGGTAAACACCCTGACACTCGAACGATGGCAACTGGTTCAGACGACGACAGTCGCGATTACGTGCACGACAGGTGTTTATGCATTGCTGCTTGGCCATCTGAGCGGGCGACCATCACCACTCCGGAAGCCGGATCGTCGGTCCGATATCCTCGGGACCCGGCAGGCCCGGAGCCGGCGGTCGCGGCTCGTTCGCAGGCGGAAGCAAATTGCCCCAGTCCGTTCGCGCTCGCATCTGGTCAACCGTTGCCGGGCTGACGAAGTTGCCACCCTCACGTATCTGCCACCCGCCCCCGAGCGCCCGAAACACCGCAGTGAGGCCGAGCGGAACGTTGGCCGAGGCGCCGGCCAGGCTGTTCTGCGCTTGAAGGAGATTCTGTTCGGCGGTCAGTACGGTGGTAAATGACGTCGCGCCCTGCTCATACTGCTCAAGTGCGATCCTGAGGGCACCATTTGCCGCCTCAACGCTGCGGCGAAGATACGCGGCCTGGTTCCGGGATTGCAGATATGTCGCAAGACCGTTGTCCACCTCCTGCTGGGCACTCAACACGGTGTTCTGATAGTCGATCAGCAATTGCTGGAGCTTGGCATCCTGCAAACGAATGTTGTTGGTGATCTGCCCGTAGTTGAGGAGATTCCATTGAAACGACGGGCCCGCAGCATACGCCACGCCCTTCCAACTGACGACTTGACCGAGGTTATGGCCGTTGGCGGTACTGGCCGAGCCGCCGAACGTGCCCGTAATGCTGATTGCCGGATAGAGTTGCGTCGTGGCGATTCCGATCTGCGCGCTCTGCGCCAGCGCGGCGAGTTCGGCGGCGCGGACGTCCGGTCTCCGGCGCAGCAGATCCGCAGGTATGCCAACAACGACGGAGGCGGGCGGCAACGGTATCCTGCCAGCAGATCGTGAAAGCAACATGCCGAGCGACTGCGGCGGAACGCCGAGCAGGACGCAAAGCGCGTTTTGTCCCTGCTGCAATTGTATCGTCAATTGGGGTATTGCCGCACGGGTCTGCTCGAGGACGTTCGTCGCCTGGAAAACATCAAGCTCCGACGTCCCGCCGCCCGTGAACTTTGCCTTTGCGACACTAAGCGCCTGCTCCTGCCTGCGGACATTGGCCCGTGCAATTCCGATCAACTGCTCCGTTGTGCGGATACCGATATAAGTTGCGGTCACATCGGCCAGAAGCGACACCAGAACGCCGTCATAAGTCGCAATCGACGCCAGGTACACGGCATCGGCGGATTCAACTCCGCGACGAAACTTGCCCCAGAAGTCCAGCTCCCAGGCTGCCTGCGCAGCAAGAGCATCGGTCCAGAAATATGAAGGCGTCGCGTTTGGTCCTGCCAGCGGCGTCGCCGCGCTGGTCCGATTGTAAATTACCGACCCCACTCCTTGCTGCACCTGCGGATAGCTTATGCCGATGGCTATTCCCAGCACCGCACGTGCTTGCAGCACCCGAGTCCCTGCGCTCTCCAGCGTCAGGTTTTGGTTGTACGCAATCTGGATCAGCTTGTTGAGGGTCGGATCGCGAAAGCCTTCCCACCAATGTTCGTACTCACGCGGGCCGGATTTAACCGAGCGATTGTCTGCGCCACGAAATTTTTCGGCAAGCGGAGCGACAGGCGCTGTAAAATTCGGCCCAATCGTACATGCCACGGTTGGCAGGAGAAGTGCAGCTACAAGCAACCCACGAATTGACCAGCCAACGGCGCCGATATTTTGCCGCTGCCCAAACGGTGCTTGATGCTGCGT
>NZ_JBFULT010000481.1:0-5873 GCF_054049755.1 Bradyrhizobium sp. P5_C11_2 | reverse complement strand
CCGCCAATGACTTCCAGCGCGATCTGCTGCTGCCGCGATTCTTCGGCCATGTCGCGGCGCAGGTGCAGAGCCTGAACCTGCGCGTGATCCCCTCGCAGTCCCCCTCGCCTGCGATGCTGCGCGAAAACCGCTGCGACCTCCTGATCACGCCGCTGCCGCCGTCCGGCATCGACATCGTGCAGAAGCGCCTGCTGCGAGACCATTACGTCTGCTACTACGATCCCGGGGCCCGCACCGCGCCGGGCAGCCGCGGCGCCTATCTCGCGGCACGCCACATCACCGTGGTCTATACCGACAATGAGCGGCTCGACTTCGATCGCCGGCTCGCGGCCAACGGCTTCCACCGCGACATCGCCATCTCCGTGCCGAGCTTTTCCGGCGCGCCGTCCTTCCTGCGCGGCTCGCAGATGCTGGCGAGCATGCCGAGCCTGCTGGCGTCCGGCGTGATGGGTGGCTTCGCGCATGTGCGGATTCCGCTGGCCTCGCGCACGCGAACGCTGGCCGAGCTGCCGATGTTCATGGTCTGGCACCAGCGCTATCAGAAGGACCCGGCCCACCGCTGGATCAGGAGCCAGCTCGAAACCGTGGCGGCGACGGCCGCGGCCTGAGCAACGGGCCCCTGCCCGGCGACAAGCTGATCCCCGCCAAACCCACTGGTTGCGCCCGGGCAGCCACGCTAGAATTCCCCCATGACAGTGACCGACATTGCAAGCCGGACCTACAATCACAGCTGGCGGCTGGATCCCATCATCCGCAGCCTGCTCGACACCGATTTCTACAAGCTATTGATGTTGCAGATGATTCGGGAAGCCTACCCGAGTCAGCAGGTGACATTTTCGGTGATCAACCGCTCGCGCCATGTGCGCCTTGCCGAGATCATCGACGAGGGCGAGCTGCGCGCCCAGCTCGACCATGCCCGCACCATCCGCTTCACCAAGAAGGAGCTGATCTGGCTTGCCGGTAACACCTTCTACGGCAAGACCCACATGTTCTCGGCCGACTTCATCCGCTGGCTGGCCGAATTCCGCCTGCCCGAATACGAGCTGCGCAAGGTCGAGGGGCAGTACGAACTGCATTTCCACGGGCCGTGGACCCACACCACGATGTGGGAGATCCCGGCGCTGGCGATCCTCAACGAGCTGCGCTCCCGCGCGGCGATCAAAGGCCGCGGCCGTTTCGAGCTCGACGTGCTCTATGCCCGCGCGAAGGCAAAACTCTGGACCAAGGTCGAGCACCTGCGCAAGCTCGACGGCCTGCGGCTGTCCGACTTCGGCACGCGCCGCCGTCACGGCTTCCTCTGGCAGCGCTGGTGCGTGGAAGCGGTGAAGGAGGGGTTGGGCCCGTCCTTCATAGGCACCTCCAACGTGCTGCTGGCGATGGACAACGATCTCGAAGCGATCGGCACCAATGCGCATGAGCTGCCGATGGTCGCCGCAGCCCTCGCCAGCGACGACGAGGAGTTGCGCTGGGCGCCCTATCGCATTCTCGACCAGTGGCGCCAGACCTATGGCGGCAATCTCCTGATTGCGCTCCCCGACGCCTTCGGCACCAAGGCCTTCCTGCGCGATGCCCCGGAATGGGTCGCCGACTGGACCGGCTTCCGGCCCGACAGCGCGCCGCCGATCCAGGCCGGCGAGGAGATCATCAAATGGTGGGAGAAGAAGGGCCGCAATCCCAAGGACAAGCTGCTGGTGTTCTCCGACGCGATGGATGTCGGCTCGATCGAGGAGACCTATCACCACTTCGCCGGCCGCGTGCGGCTCTCGTTCGGCTGGGGCACCAATCTCACCAACGATTTCGTCGGCTGCCCGCCGGACGGTTCGGTCAATCTCGATCCGATCTCGATCGTCTGCAAGGTCACGTCGGTCGACGGCCACCCGGCCGTCAAGCTCTCCGACAATCCGGAGAAAGCAACCGGCATGCCCTCGGAGATCGAGCGTTACCTGCGCGTATTCGGCGACGCCGGCCGCGTGCGCAAGCCGGTCCTGGTCTAGAGCCATTTCCGTTCCGACGGAATCGGAACGGGACTCTGGATTCCTGTTTTGACGCGTTTCCTTCACCGCGAACCGGTATCCACTTCGCTCGAAAACGCTCCAGCGCCAAGCCGGTTTCTCTCGATCGAGTAAACGACGCAGCACGAATGCGAGGCATCGCCGCGCCAGTTCCGGTTCGGCGGCATTTGCAGCGATCTGCGAGCATCCGTTTCACAGCGCTTTCACCCTGCGACGCAGTCTTCCGGCTCTTTCAGGTCGMGTTAAGCAGCCTTCTCGCGTAATCCGCGTTATGAGCGGATCGCTCCGCTGGGGTCGTTGAGCGACTTGGGGAACGCAAAGTGTTTCGCAGAACAGCGACGTCGTCGAAGGGACGCAGCTTCCTTCATGTCATCAAGCTCGTCTCGCCCTTTGTCATGGTCGTCGTGCTCCAGGCGGCGATCGCCGGATTCAGCCTGGAGGTGATGTCCTCGGTCCGCGCCTATGTCGCGGGCGAGGCGATGTGGTCGCGCTCGCAGAAGAACGCCGTCTATTTCCTCAATCTCTATCTGCATTCGGGCGAGCCCAGCCAATTCGCGCAATATCAGGCCTCGCTTGCCGTTCCCATCGGCGACGAATTCGCGCGGTGGGCGCTCGAGCGCGATCCGGTCGACGTCGAGGCCGCCCGGATCGGCTTCCTGCAAGGCGGCAACCATCCCGACGACGTCCCCGGCTTGATCTGGCTGTTCCGCCATTTCAACCAGGTGAGCTTCCTCCGGGACGCAATCCGGGAATGGGCTGCCACCGATCCGATGCTGCTGGAGCTGAGCGTCTTCGGCGAGGTCATCCGGTCCGAGTGGACGAACGGACCCGTTCGCGACAGCGACCGCCTGCAATATCTGTCGTCGCGGCTCTCGGAGCTGAACAGCCAGTTCACGGGGCATGCCAGGCGGTTCTCCACTGTCCTCGGCGAGGGTTCCCGCGCCATCAAGGTGACGTTGACCTGCGTCAACGTCGTCACTGCCGCGACGCTGATCCTGCTCCTGCTCTGGCACACCCGACGATTGGTGCTGCAACGGCAGGCGTTCGAGGATGCATTGCACGCCGAGAAGGATCGGCTCGCCTGGCAGGCCTCGCATGACTGGTTGACCGGCCTCGCCAACCGCCGCGCCTTCGAGTCGCGCCTGCAAAGCGCGCTCGACAATGCCCGAGACGGCTCGCTGGGCCTGATCCTGCTCGACCTCGACCAGTTCAAGAGCGTCAACGACAGCTGCGGCCATCTCGCCGGCGACCGGCTGCTGTGCCAGGTCTCGCGCCTCCTGCAACAGGACCGGCGTCCGCACGATTTGGTGGCCCGGCTCGGCGGCGACGAATTCGGCCTGATCCTGCCGCAGTGCTCGGCCTTCGACGCCGTCGATATCGCCGAACGGCTGCGCAAGTCGCTCGAGCTGTTCAGCTTCGCCTGGGACGATCGCTGCTTTGCCGTCACCGCCAGCATCGGTGTTGCCTGCATCCCCGACGGCAACACCACACTCGAGCAGGCGATGCGTACTGCGGATGCCGCCTGCTATCGTGCCAAGGAAAAGGGACGCAACCGGGTCCAGGTCGACACTGCCAGACCGGACGTCGTGCTGGTCGCGCCGCGGCCGCGCGAAGTTGCCGCGGCACGAAGCTGACAGCAGATCCCGCCGGCTTGCCGCCGCCCGATCAGGAGACCTCTGCCCGCCGCTCCTGCGCGTAGCGCACCAGTGCGGCGAAGCGGTAGATGCCGTGCACGAACTTGCCGTAGGGCATGGTGATGAACAGCGCGAATACCGCACCGAGATGCAGCGCCAGCAGCGGCCCCATGGCGGCGGTCTCGCGCAGGATCAGCAGCGCCATGCCGGTGAGACCGGTCAGGAACAGCATGGCGATGAAGCCGACATCCATGCCGAAACCTTTTTCGTCGAGCAGCTCCGGATCACGGCGCGATTTCGCGACGAACAGGCCGATTGGCCCGGCGATGAGACCAATGCCGCCAAGCGTGCCCAGCACGACCGGCAGATCCCACCAGGGGTACGGCGCCTCACGTCCCCACACATAGTGGTAGAGCGTGGCCACCGACGTTGCGGCAAAGCACAGCAGGAAGCCGTAGAAGGTGAGGTGATGATACAGCTTGCGCCGGTCGGTCGGCTTGTCGTCCTCGTTGTAGCAGCCGACCCCGCCGCCATCGAGATAGCGCAGCTCCCCGGCATCGCGAATGGCCYGGAAGATCGAGCCGCCATCGGCACGGCCGCCGATCGGTGAGCCGATGTCGCGCCAGAACGCGCGCACGCTCATGACGAGCGCGAGAATGGCATAGAGCAGCGCGGCGCTGAACAGCGCGGCCATCGCGTTATGCGGCATCAGTCTGTAGAACGCGCCCGGCCCGGTATGCACGCCGAACAGCACGCTGCGGTCGTTCAGGGCGGCGAAGCCGAGAATGAAGGTCGCCATGCTCAGCGCCGCGACGATGCTGATGACGAGACCGTTGCGCGCAAAGGCGCCGGACAGTGCCCGCGGCCAGGCATAGGCCGCATAGGATTCCGCGCGCGCGACCGCGAGCGTCTGCGGAACATTGACGTTGAATTCGTGCGGCGGCGAGAACTGGCAGTCGACATAGCAGGCGCCGCAGGAATGGCAGAGATTGGCGAGATAGTTGAGGTCGCCGTCGGAGAAGGCGCGGCGCATCTCCATGGCTGGAAACACCGCGCACAGCCCTTCGCAATAGCGGCAGGAATTGCAGACCGTCATGAGACGGTCGGCTTCGTCCAGGATTGGCGTTCCGTGCATTCGTTGCTTCCTGCCCTCGCGCCGAGCCGCTTACTTCGTCAGCCCCTTGCCCACGAGCCATTTCTGGATCAGGGCGGCGACCTCGGCATTGTTCTTGTCCATCATGATCATGTGCGAATTGCCCTTGATGCCGGCTTGCGGCAAGTCAACGACATCGACGCTGCCGCCGGCGGCCTTGATCGCGTCCGCAAAGGCAATGCCCCTGGCGCGGATTGTCGGCCAGCGCGAATCCCTGTCGATATAGTCGCCATAGACGATCAGCGTCGGAATGTTCTTCAAGGCATCGGCCCTGGCGGGATCGCCGAGTCCGGCCGGCTCGATCGCAATCAGCGCCTTGACCTTGTCGGGCCGCGCTTGCGCCACCTTGAAACCGAAGCTGCCGGCCTGGCTGTGGAACAGGATGACGGAGGGGCCGACGCGGTCGATCTCGGCGATATAGGCGGCGATGATGGCATCGTCGGTCGTGGTCCAGCGCGGTACGTTCTGCTTGACGAAGTTCTTGTAACCCTCATTCGGAAACTGGCTGCCCGGCATCAGCTTGCGCTTGGCCGGATCGGGATCGTAGGAGCCCGCGCCGTCGCCGATGCGAAAGCGCTCGAATGGGTTGGCCGTGGTGAGGAAGACCGGTTCGCCCTTGAAGACATCGGGGTACTGCGCCCAGCCGGCGCGGCCGCGCTCGACCGCATCCGAATTGTAAACGGCCCAGCCCTGGCGCAGGAAATAGTTCAGCCAGCCCTCGCGTCCGTCCGGTGTTGTCTCGTAGGTGACGCCGGTCAGCCCGCCGCCGTGCCACATCAGAAGCGGATAGGCGCCTTTCTCGCTGGCGGGCAGAAAATACTGCACATACATCTGCTCGACCTGATAGGTGCCGTTGGGATCAACCTTCACGGGCACGCCGCCGGGCGTTAAGACGACCTCCTTCACCGGCTTGCCGGAAATCTCCACCAGCCGTCCGCCGACATGGAACGAACCCATATCGCGCAAGGCGATTGGCTCGGCGGCGTTGGCGTGGCCGACGATCAGCAGCGCCGTGATCGAAGCAATGGCAATGCGTAACATGGTTCTTCCTTAAGTCTTTTCTTCATCCTAGTT